>CAYMGX010000145.1:8539-10349 GCA_964390065.1 uncultured Fibrobacter sp.
AGCTGGAGGTGTAAATGGATAATCATATTCACAAGTATGATATGGGTGTAATCGGAAACTGTTCATACCTTGCGTACATTAACAAACAGGCGGACGTTGTATGGATGTGCCTCCCCCGTTTTGACAGCCCGTTCCTTTTCGGTTCACTTCTTGACAAAAATAAAGGCGGGGTTTTTTCTGTTACCCCCTTTCATCCGGTCTCCGGGTCGAATCAGTATTATCTTAAAAACACCAACATTCTGGTTACAGAATTCACTACCGTATCCGGCAGTTTCCGTATTACCGATTATGCACCCCGTTTTTATCAATATGACCGTTATTTCAGGCCCCAGATGCTTATCAGGAAAATTGAACCAATCTCCGGACAACCTGCAATTACAGTACATTGTAAACCCGTTGGTGATTATGGTGCAATCGAACCGGAAGTAGTGATGGGCAGCAGCCATATCAGGTATATGCATCTGAGCAGTTCTGTCAGACTTACATCAAATATTCCTCTTCTGTATATACTCGAAAATACACCGGTATTACTCAATGAAACAAAATACCTTGTTCTCACGTATGGCCCTCCCCTGGAGGCATCATTGACAGAAACCTGTGAAACGTTTCTTGACAAAACAAAAAAATACTGGATGCAATGGGTAAAAGCTACCTCTATTACCAATATGTATCAGGAACCAATTATCCGCAGCGCACTCATTCTCAAACTGCATCAATATGAGGATACCGGCGGTATTATTGCATCAGGTACAACAAGTCTCCCGGAATTTGACAATTCCACCCGCAACTGGGATTACCGTTACTGCTGGCTCCGTGATACGTATTTCACGCTTACCGCATTCAATAGTGTCGGTCACTTTGAAGAACTCGAGAAATATTTTCACTTTATCCAGAACATTGTCATGCAGGAAAAGCGTTTTCTGCAGCCGCTCTATACAATTACCGGGTCAACCGAGATAACTGAACGGGAACTTCCGCTTGATGGTTACCGGGGGAACACGCCGGTGCGTATCGGCAATGCAGCATACCTTCAGAAACAATATGATGTTTATGGATTGGTACTGGCAAGCCTGCTTCCGTTATTTACAGACAAGCGGCTTGATTATGAATCACATATCCGCAAATCTCACATTGTAAAGCACCTGCTTGATTGCATCGACAATGTAATTGACAAACCCGATGCAGGGATATGGGAGTTCCGTGGCCGCGAGCAGCATCACTGCTACACATTTCTCTGTCACTGGGTAGGATGTAAAACAGCGCTGAAAATTGCTGACGTACTCAATGACCGGGATCTCGCAGCGAAAGCCGCTTCACTAACAGAGAAAAGCGCATCACTGATCGAGCAGTGTTACAATCCACAGATTGGTGCGTATACCCAGGCGATTGGTTCAACCGACCTTGACGCATCGACACTGCAGCTGATTCTTCTTCAGTACCTTGATCCTCATTCCGAAAAAGCCGCATCACATCTGGCAGCACTTGAAAAGCAGCTCGGTTTTGAAAATGGTCTCTTTCACCGCTATATCCACAAAGACGATTTCGGCGTTCCGCAGACGACATTTCTTGCGTGTGCATACTGGTACGTAGAAGCACTCGCATGTGTCGGACGTCTTGACGACGCAATAAAAGCATTTGATAACCTTCTGGTTTTCTCAAACCACCTTGGCCTTCTGAGCGAACACGTGGATCATCATGGTGGACAATGGGGGAATTTTCCTCAAACCTACAGTCATGTGGGCCTGATGAATGCAGCGTATCAGATTTCCCGTTCGTTAAACAAACAATCGTACCTGTAAAACCAGAGGAG
>CAYMGX010000146.1:0-10303 GCA_964390065.1 uncultured Fibrobacter sp.
GTGCTCAGGGATGGGTACCAGCCATCTATTACGGTAAAAAGATGGATCCGGTACAACTTGAGGTAAACCACAAAGAGTTTGCGACTGTTGTTCGCAATAAAAATCTTACACACCTTTTCAATCTCGGCCTCGGCAAAACAGAAGACGATTCAATTGCTGTTGTACGTGAATTTCAGCGTCATGTTGTCGATAGAAATAATTTTCTCCATATCGATTTTCATCACGTTGCTATGAACGAAAAGGTAGTTGTTGAAGTACCTCTTATTCTTGAAGGTATTCCAGTTGGTGTTAAACTCAATGGTGGTGTTCTTGGCAGCCCGGTCAAGCAGGTTAAAGTTGAGTGTATGCCACTTGATATACCTGAGAACGTAAAAATCGATGTGTCTGCTCTTGATGTCGGTCAGTCAATTCATGTGAGAGATGTTGTACTCAGTGGTTTTACACTAAAAGATTCTCCGGATGAGGTACTTGCAGTTGTTACTCATGCTACTGGTGATGCTCCGGCAACTGAGGTGGCTGCTGAAGGTGCAGATGCTTCTGCCACTGCTCCAGCAAAGGGTGCTGCTCCAGCAAAAGCTGCTGCGCCTGCAAAAGCTGCTGCAGCTCCTGCGAAGAAGAAGTAAGCAGACTATCTTAAATGAGTTTGAAATTATTTGGGGATTTTTTTAATCCCCATCCTTTTCCTGAAAAAATAGATGTTGTTTTTTTCGGACTTGGAAATCCGGGAGAAGAGTACGCTTTAACCCGTCACAATATCGGTTTCATTGTTGCCGATAAGCTAATAGCGTTACTTTCTGATGTAACGACAAAACGATTCGGTGATGCTGTGACTGCTGTCGGTGTGCTTCAAAATAAAAAAGTAGCGGTGGTTAAACCTCTCACTTTTATGAACAACTCCGGAAATGCTGTGGATGTACTAATGAAAGCAACATCATTACCACTATCCTCAGTAATGGTTCTTGTTGATGACTTTAATATACCGCTCGGTTCTGTAAGGGTTCGCAAGAGTGGTTCTGCGGGTGGTCATAACGGGCTTAAGTCGATTCAGTCTTTTATTGGGCCTGACTATCCAAGGTTGAGAATTGGAATCGGTCCCTTACCCGATGGCATGAGTGTAATTGATTTTGTACTTGGTAAATTTATCGGTGATGAATTGAATACACTTGATAGCGTGATACTGTCTGTAATTGATGCATGCAGGATGTTTCTTGAGCATGACCTGGATGCTGTAATGAATAAATTTAATAAATAACACTGATATCACCTCAAGATGTTTTCTGTGGTATCAAACCAAACCTGCTCTGATCTGCGGCCCGGATCAGAGCCTAATGACCAAGGGGGTTTAATGTGAAAAGGCCGTACGAATCAATGGTTGTCTTTGATGGTACACTTTCTGATGATGTTGTTCAGAAAGAACAGAAGCAGGTTGAAGAGCTGCTCAAACAGCATTCAGCATTCGAAAAAACTGATGTTTGGGGAAAGCGCCAGCTCGCATACACTATCAGGAAAAGAAGAAGCGGTTACTACTGCCTGTTTTTTTTCGAGGGTGAGGGCGATGCAGTGATTGCTCTTGATAAGTATATCAAGTTGAATCCAAATATCCTTCGTCATCTTACCGTTGTACGCAACCTTAAAAATGAGGCTGCTCGTGCAATTCAGGCAACACGTAAAGAACGTGCACTGCCGGAAGATATCGACATGGATGATGATCAGGACTAATTTCCCAAAAAACGTTTATTATTCAGGAGAAATAATATGGCTTTTGCAAAAAGAAAAGCGAAGAAAGTATGCTGGTTTGAACAGAATAGTGTTGAACCCGATTTTAAGGATATCAAGATACTCTCAAAATATGTCACAGAACGCGGTAAAATCGTTCCGAGACGTCTTAGCGGTGTTACTGCAAAAAATCAGCGTAAGCTGGCTGTTGCAATCAAACGCGCACGTCACATCGGACTTCTCCCGTTTGTTGCTGAAAACATTAAATAAGAATTTTTTAAGAGAGTATAAAGGAGTATCATAAAATGGAAGTTGTATTGTTGCAGGACTACGGCAAGCTTGGAAAAGCTCAGGACGTAGCAAAAGTAAAAGACGGCTATGCCAGAAACTTTCTTATTCCACAGGGTATTGCTGTTCCGGCTACTGAGGGTAACAAGAAAGTTGTTGCAGAAGCAAAACGTCTTGAGACCATTCGCGATGCTAAAAAGATTGAAGAATCTAATGCTATTGCAAAGAAAATTGAAGAAACCTCATGTACAATCGCTGTTAAAGTCGGCGAAGAAGATAAAATCTTCGGTTCTGTTACTGCACAGGAAATCGCAGAATTTCTTAAGAAAGAGGGCTATGATATTGAAAAACGCAATGTCGAACTTGATGAACCAATCAAGCAGCTTGGCGTTTACAATGTGAAAGTTACCGTTTTCAAGAGCGTACATGCAATGCTCAAAGTTTGGGTAGTTAAAGAGGAAAAGTAACCCTCTTTAAAAAAACCAGGTTATAAAGGCCTGTCAGGATATTCCCGACAGGCCTTTTTTACCTGAATTCCGCGGTTGAGCGCGAGGGACATGCACAACATATAATTACCGATTGTTTTTCAAAAAGCGCAGGCATACCCGGTGCAGTATGGTGGGCATTTTTGTAAAGCAAGACGGGATAATAGGTTGCACATAGCACCACGATCCAGCTGCGGATTTTAGGTTTAGTGCTTACAGTATTGCGATAATCGTAGTGGAATTGGTACTCAGCAATTGCAATCGCAATTACACCCTTTTCTAATAAACAAAAAAGCGCATATCGCCAGTACTGTTACAACAATAATAATGATCCATCTCTTTTTCATAATGTTAATCCTTTCCTGAAAATAAGTGAAGTTCACATACTGGCTTGTTTACTTGTAATCGGCCGGTATGTTATTCTGGTTCTGTCAAAGCCTTTTCAACGGCCTTGATTATCGATTTGCTGGAAATGGTCGCACCCGATAGTACATCAACCTGAAGCGATTGCGCTTCGATAATCCTGTCTTTGATTGCTGCAGCTTTTTCTCCATACTCAGACCTGGAATTACTTAACAGAATGATATCTGTCATTCTGCCGTCATTCATCGTTACCTCAACAGTGTAGCAAAAACGCTTCAGGCAAAAACTTCCTTTATAAGTCCCATCAGAGATAGTGGAAAGATCAATTTGATTCACCGGGAGATTTTTAAGCCTCGCGATTTGACTTCTCTTTTGAAGATTTGAAAATATACCCATTGATAGAATCGCAGCCATCATAATAAGTGTAGTTACAATCGTTTTACGGGACAATTTACACCTCATTATTTATTGATGTGTTCTTTTTAATTGCACTTTACATATATATATTGTATTACTTTATAAAATACAGCAAGTGTTTGTTAAAAAAAACGGCAGGAATGTTGAGTCGTTACGTTTAAAAATATATCAGCCGCTGCGACTCGTACAATACCGGGATGAACAAACCGGCATAATTATATTGGAATTGGAATGAAAATAAAAACAAAATTCTTAATAAAATCAGTTTTATTTTTACCGGTATTGTTTTTAGGTATATGCACTGTTACAAAAAAACATACTTCACCGGATATTAGTCCGGCAACATCAATCAGGGATGCAATCGTACCGGATTCTATTCGAGAACCTCAGATTGTCAAACCCGATACGCTGCCAAGAACGATTCAGATCACTGATTGGGTCAATAAAGATTTTATCGTCCTGCCGAAACAACAGATGTTTAAAGTCCATGGTTATGAAATATATCTCTCAAAAAATCTGGATAAAGCGACATCACCTCCCGATACAGTACTTGAACAAAAAAATCGCAGGATTAAATCAGATAAGCTATCAAACCATCTGATAACGTGTGTTGCAGTCGAAAAGGCAGGTGCCGAATGGCTGGTCGAATGTTACGATTCTCTCCTGAATCGTTCTCTTTATATGGTTAGCCATAAGGGGGCTCTTAAGGATTTGCTGTATAAGGATGATCTTGAAATGGCATCATCCCGATGGGTCGGGAAAACAGTTTTTTCGAGGAGAGGGATGATATCTGCTTTGGATAAAAACGGATCCTTTTCGAGTGTCAAAGTCGATATTCGTGATTCGCTGATTGTTCAAAGCGTTACGGCTGGTGTTACACCATTACCGGTTAAACCGCTATGGATCAATGTTACGTCCAAAAATGGCCCGGGTTTTATACCAGTTCGTATCAGCTGGACTAATTGCATTAATGATGCTATCTCCGACTATCTGCCCTGGGGAGATGATATCTTTGAAACCGATCCGGATCGCTATGGCTGGAATGATGCACTATGGGAGCTTATTAATAATCACAGGGTTGTTAAAGACATGACCAAAGAACAGGTGTCAGTGAGCTGGGGATTCCCAATCTCAAAGACGTTTTCTCAGGGGGTGACGGATGAGTGCTGGGTGTATCAAGCACAAAAAGTATGCTTTGTCAATGGTTTGGTGGCAACAATAGTAAACGAATAAAAACATAACCTTACGCTTTTAAAATGGACATTACATGTACTATTTTTTAACAGTGCTGATTTCATTTAAATAAACTGGTGGTCCTGATGATGAAGACGAGTGTTTATATTGTTATAACAATAATTGTTACGGTTCTTTTGACAGTGCTTATCATTAAGAGTCTCCCTGTGACAGATTCGACTGTCAGGTCAGCAGTTACTATTGCTGATGCAGAGTTGGCGGTAAAAGAACGCATCGCTCAATTGAATGCAGATATGACTGCACAGATGAATGCTTTTTGTAATGCAGTAGTCGCCGACAGGTATTTTTCATTGAAATTATACGGGGAAAATGAACGCAGTGCACAGGAGGTCGTTGCATTTGCCGGGAAGTATATGTCTGCAATGGGTTTTTCCGCTTTAA
The DNA here is from genome assembly GCA_964390065.1 of uncultured Fibrobacter sp. Lineage (GTDB taxonomy): Bacteria > Fibrobacterota > Chitinivibrionia > Chitinivibrionales > Chitinispirillaceae > JAAZBG01. The sequence continues at coordinate 4,905 of CAYMGX010000146.1, forward strand.
AAATTGCAGATTCAGATTTTCTCATTGTATCGTCGGGGCATTTTCCGGCAAGTTCCGGCAATGAAATAAAAAAGCAGATCAGTGAATATCAGAACGCTCCGGCAGTAGGAAATGAAACCATCGTTGATCATACTGTGCTAACCTATCAGATAAAAAAGGAATTCAGAATATCAGACTATAAACTATATGCACTGGGTGGTACCGAGATCAATGAATCGTTTTTTAAAAAATTGACACCGTGGAGTAAGGTTTCAGTCTTTATGAAACGTGGAAATACCTACGAAGGAATAGATGTTAAAACGATTTCTGAATTAAAAGATGGTAAAATTATCATTAATGATAAAGAATATTTCGCGACAATAGTTCCGTTGGCTTCCACCGGCAATGGCATGGAGACATCACTGATTGTTACACTTGAAAAGTAAGGGTCATTTGCTAAAACTCCGGATCTTTGCATCTTGTAATGTACAAATGTCAGAAAAGAAACCGTAGTATGCTTAAAAAAAACGGATTACAACTAAAGAAACTGCTGCCACTGACAGACGCGATTTTAAAAACAAAGTACCTGCTTGTAAAAAAATTTAGTCCCAAAGTTAAGCTTTTTATCGAACGGGATCGCTTTATTATTAAAACAGCTGAAAATCATGATGAACTTGTCAATGCACTTCATTTAAGATATGAGGTTTTTTACAGAGAGTTGCTTGAAAAACGCAGAATCTACGGATTTGATATCGACCGGTTTGATTTTAAATGCGATCATCTTATTATCATTGACAAAAAGAGTGGTCGGTTTGTAGGGACCTACCGGCTTATTTCCTCCCTTTTTGCCAAAAAATTTTATTCTGAAACAGAATTTGACATCTCAAACATTCTGGCACTTCCGGGTGTAAAACTGGAACTTGGAAGGGCTTGTGTTCATAAGGATTTTAGAACGGGAAGCTCAATCGCTTTGTTATGGCGTGGCATTTCAGAATATATGAAGTTGACAGATACACAGTATCTTTTCGGGTGTTCAAGTGTCAAGGTAACCGATCTTCACGAAATTGCGTCGATGTATCAGGTACTTGCCAGAGATTTCATGGCATCGTCAAATCTTAATGTGTACCCTAAACGACGGTTTACTATTAGAAATTTTAATGAATTGAAAGCTCAGGTCAGTGATGATGATATGCTTTCGGTTGTGGAAAAAATTCCTCCACTTATAAAATCATATCTCAATATGGGAGCGCATATCTGTGGTGAACCTGCACTTGACAAAAAATTCAGATGTGCAGATTTCCTTACACTGTTCAATACGGATACATCCGCTGAGAAAGTTCATAAAAAGTATAAATTGTAACGGTTTCGGTTTTTCTATAAAGACCACATGTAACAATATGACAATTATCAGGATACCTCTTTTTTTGATCACACTTCTTTTGTACATTTTGATCTCTCTTGCAGCCGGTATTTTATTTCGTAAAGAAACGATAAAACTTAAATGCTACGGACGCATTACATCAATAACATCTTTTCTTGCCCTGAAGATACTAGGAATCAAAGTCACCGTGGTCAATCGACCCCGTGATAAGAAGGCGCTTGATAATGTTTTCGTAATCTCCAATCACCTTTCCTATCTTGACATATTAATATATGCCTCGGTTTTCCGGTCTCTGTTTATTACATCCGTTGAAGTTCAGAATATGTTCTTTCTCGGTTTGATGTCACGGCTGGGTGGAAGTTTTTTTGTTGAACGACGTTCAAAAACAAGGTTGCTTAAGGAGATTGACCGGATTGCTGATGTTATTAAAAAAGGGTTTACGGTAACGCTTTTTCCCGAAGGTACATCATCAAATGGTGATACGGTACTTCCCTTTAAAAGTGCATTGTTCAGTGCTGCCGCAAAAGCAGATGTGCCTGTTCTGCCTGTATGTATTCAGTATCAGACAATCAATGGGCAACCTGTAACATCATCAAATCGTGATCTGGTGTATTATTATGGTGATATCGAATTTTTCCCCCACCTTATGAAACTTTTTTTTGTGAAACAGGTTGAAGTTAAAATTGAGTTCCTTGAAAAAATTAATAGTGGCGTACGTGAACGTAAAGAACTGGTGGATACCGTTTATACTGCGATTTTGAACTGTTACAAAAAGCGGCAATCTGTTTAATGTTTTGATTAATAAACTGATTGCAACGTGGCAATCTTTCTATGTGTTTGACCTCTCCCGCTCGTAGCGCCAGGCGACTTCACTGTCATACTAATTAATTTAAAGGTCATCTGAATTATTAACTAAAGTTTTACTGAAATTTTACTATATTAATAATAAGAGTTGTTTTGCAGGAGTATAAAGTGCATGGAAATTGAATTTATCAGGAATAGCCTTTACGACAACCGTGGCGGATTTAATAAAAATAACGCCAGAAGTCGTAATACTAAACAACAGGGAACGGTAACGCAACCTGTTGCTGTTCCGTATAATGCACTTATGTTCGAATCTCTTAGTGCGAAAGACAAACTGGCACAGGAATCACAGGATAGAATGAATCTGGCTCAGTTTATTAACGCTATTCCCGATGATGAAGTAAACAGAAGAATGAGTGATCTCAAACGTTCGTACAAGGATATAGAGTCTGCACTAATTGATAAACTCATAATGGAAGAACTCTGATAGCATCCTGGCTGTACAAATGCACTAATCCGGTGCCTCCCTGTTTTCGTGTAATGCTGGAGAATACAAATGGGACTGACTGATGAGATCCGGAATGCAATAGCCAACGATGTAAGAATTCGTTATGAGACATCTGCCGATGAAACATCACATCAATCATCTCCATGTATAATATGTAGTAACGATACCAAAACTGAAAGCCGTCTTTTTCTCTATGTAAAAGGAGAGGGGCGCCTTTGTTCAGGTTGTGCCCATAAATACGCCCCGGAAAAATATAGTGCCCTTCAGGAGTATAAGAGTCGTGATCTTGATGAATTACTGGAAAGTAAAGACAAATCAACTATTTCCTCATTGACTGCAGTTGAATGGAAGGATGTTCGTAAACAGCTTGATACACTTAATGCGATTGCGGATGATCTTTCCAAGGGCGTTGCCCGGGGAATTGTTGAGGCTCCGGTGGGTCACATTGGTTTACTCTACCTTGCAAAGGACATAGTTAAGCCTGATCAAAAAGAGGGTGAAAACGAAAAAGACTTCGAACTTCGGGTAAAAACATTCCGTATTCAAAAGATTCAGGAAAAACTGAAGGCTGAAACAATCGGAAGACTTGCAATACTTGAACGCTACTTTGAAAAGCTGGGACTTTCCTGATTAATGGAACTACTTGATATCTATAATGATGATGGATCTGCTGCCGGCTGCACGGCGAGTCGCGATGATGCTCATAGGCTTGGTTTGTGGCATCGTACCGTTCATGTATGGATTCGCAATGACCATGGTGAACTACTTCTTCAAAAACGTGCTCTGACAAAAGATGTCTACCCCGGTTATTGGGATATTTCATGTGCCGGGCATATTGATGCCGGAGAGAGTCCTGAAACTGCAGCGCTAAGGGAACTATCGGAAGAGCTCGGAGTGCAGATAAATAAACGTGAACTGGTGTACCTGTTTACTGTACAGCAGCAGTATGATTCAGTCAACCCGTTCATCTGTGACAGGGAACACACCAGTGTCTTTCTGATTACGTCTGATTTACCGCTTGATACATACAGAGGTGGTAACGATGAGGTAATCGATGTGATATTCGTAAAGCCGGCAGATTTGACCAACGGTTCAATACCAAAACTCGCGGATCATCACGATGAATACACCAAACTTCAACAGTATCTTTCCAATCAAACTACCTGATCAATACGTTACGTTACAATGTGCAGTTTTTCAGAGATTAAAATTAATTGAGAGTTATAATGATGTTCTGAGGATTAACAATTCTGATTCCTGATATATTCTAATATGAAATAACGTATATTTCCATTTTACAATTTTTATCCCTTTCCATGGATTTTTAATGCCAAGATTATTTGATCTTTTACCTGAGAATACTAAAAAAGACCTTGCAAACGAAGCTCGTAAGGCTTCAAAAAATAATAAGTTACCTAAAAATGTACATCAGCCGAAACCGGAAGCGGCACCAAAACCGAAGATTCTGGTTCCAATTCCGGATTTTGTCGCATTTGATGTTGAAACTACAGGGCTTGATTTTAAATCAGATAGAGTTATCGAAATCGGCGCCGTAAAGTTTGTTAACGGAAAGCCGTCAGAACAATTCTCGACGTTAATTAATCCAGGTGTGCAAGTACCTGATTACATTACCGATCTGACTGGAATTAAAAATGATGACCTTGTTTCCGCACCGGATTTTGGTTCGATTGCACAATCATTTGTTGAGTTCATAGGAACGCTACCTTTGTGCGGACATCAGATTGAGTTTGATCAAACCTTTCTCAACGAAGAACTGAAACGTATAGGGAAAGAAACAATATTCTCAAATCTTATTGATACAGCACTGCTTTCAAGAATCTTATTGCAGCCAATTGAAAGATATTCACTTAAGTATGTCAGTGAACATCTTGGTGTTGGCCTTGATAATGCCCATAGAGCGCTTCATGATGCAAAAGCATCAGGTGAGGTCGCGATTAAGCTGATTCCTAAAATTGCCGACCTCCCGCTTAATGTGCGTCAGACAATTGCAGCCTGTGCTCCGGGATCAATGCTTAAGTCTTTATTTATTAAATCGTTAGGTAATGTACGCTATGCTGTTACTCTTTCCACGGATCGTCACTTTCAATCATATACAAAGCTGGGGTTACCTGAATCATTTGTTGAAATCAACAGAAAGTCCATTGATGAGTTGTTTTCAGAAAACGGTAAATTGAGTAAAGCAATTGATGCATTTTGTGTTCGTAATGCGCAGCGTGATATGGCGTTACAGGTTACTGACGCATTAAATACCCAATCAATTCTTGTTGCTGAGGCTGGAACCGGTACAGGAAAATCACTTGCATATCTGCTTCCTGCTGCAACATGGGCATTTGCAAATAGTTGCAGGGTAATTGTATCAACCAGAACCAGGAATCTTCAGGATCAGCTTATTCAAAAAGACATTCCTATGGTTGTAAAAGCTACCGGAATGAATCTTAAATACAGCGTTCTTAAAGGCCGGGCGAATTATATATGTTTAAGTCGTTGGAAAAAGCTGCTTTATGGTGAGGCCGGCAATATGTCGCCAAGGGAACGGTTTGCAGTACTCACCCTTATTCCCTGGGTTGAATCGACAAAAACCGGAGATATTGAAGATCAGAATCAGTTTAATCAGAAATGGTTTGGAAAAGTCTGGAATCTGATTTCCGCCGAAAGCCACGAATGCAGCGGCAGACGGTGTCCCCATTTTCAATCCTGCTTCCTTCA
>CAYMGX010000147.1:0-8491 GCA_964390065.1 uncultured Fibrobacter sp.
AAACTCAAGGATTTTTCTACTCAATTAAAAGACCTGGATGCAAAAGAATGATTAAAAAGAAAGATTCTGTGAAAGAACCCCAGTCAGAAGAAACACCGGCTACAGACCGTACCACGCAGCGGCTTAAGAAACTGGCTGCACTTCAGGGATTTGTTACTGAAGCGCAGATTGAAGAGGTTGCGTCAAGCGCTCAGGAACGTGAACGGGTACAGCAGATTCTGGCACGTGAGCATATCACGATCAACAGTTTCGTAAAGGAGAAGGAACCTCTTTACGAAAGAAGAACCAGAAAGCTTATTGCAGCCCGCAGACAACCCAAGTATACTGATCCGACATGGGTGTATCTCAACAGCGTTGGCCGTGTTCCATTGTTATCACGGGGACAGGAAACCGAATACGCCATGCAGATGGAGTATGCGCAGGGAAAACTTTTCGACATGGCGTTCAGGTCGTCAATCGCCCTTGACAGTCTATACCGCATTGCCGACGAACTCAAGCATGATGAGCTCGATTGCATCGATGTGCTTCAGATTGAAGAGGAGCAGGCTGACAAGCAGGAGGACCACGAAAACCTCCGCAAGGAATTCCTGAGAATTGTCTCGTTAATTAAACGTAAAGTTACACAGATAAGCCATCTTGATGAGTCAAAAAGCAGCGAAAAAACAAAACAGTATGATGATATTATCACACTCTGCCGTCAGCTGCGGCTCAATTCAAAACAGATCGAACTTATCCTCGAAAAATATAAGACATCTCTTAAGGAAATGGGTGATCAGTCCCAGTTTGATGAGTTTACACACTGGGAAGAGATGCGTAACCAGGCAAAGTGTGCCATTATTGAAGCAAACGTTCGCCTTGTTGTCAGTATTGCTAAAAAGTATATCCTTCGCGGTATGGAAATTATCGATCTCATTCAGGAGGGTAACCGCGGCCTTATAAAAGCAGTCGAAAATTTTGACTATCGTAAGGGTTACAAGTTCAGTACCTATGCCACCTGGTGGATTCGTCAGGCAATCTCCCGTGCAATCAACGATAAATCCAAAGCCATCCGTATCCCTGCAAACACACTCGATCTTGTTAATAAGACGGTGCGTTTATGCAAAAAATGGGTGATGGAACATGGATATGAACCCAGTCACGAGGAACTTGCTGATGCACTCGGGACTACGGTTAGTAAAGTTCAGATGGCGCTTGAATATTCAATGGAACCGATATCGCTGGACATGGAGATCGGTAATGATGGCGGCACAACGGTTGGTGAATACATTGAAGACACCAAAGCCGAGGACCCGTCAGAGCGCATCTCCCTTATGCATCTCCGTGAACAGATCAAGTCAGTACTTGATTCGCTTGCTCCAAAAGAGAAGGAAATCGTCCTTATGCGGTTTGGCCTTGACGATGGGAGAATAAAGACACTCAAGGAGATTGGTGAAATATTTAATATCTCCCGTGAACGGGTTCGTCAGATTGAAACAAAAGCACTCAGTAAACTCAAGCATCCAAGCCGCACACGTCAGCTTATGGCCTGGAAAGAGGAACGTACCGAGACAATCTCTGACGAAGAGTATTTTTGATATTACTCTGGTAACATACATTTACAAAACAGCAGATGCAGCATTGTATCTGCTGTTTTTATTTGTGGATGTTGTAGGAAAAATGTGCTACAAAATCCATTCATTCCCTGTAGAGAAATCATTATAATGTTTCCCCTACAGGGAAAGGGGTATGGTGCTATTATTTTTTACTACAATAATAAATGCTCTACAAGCATTTATTATGAGCGATCAATCCTTTTTGTTACATTTAAGAGTGATTTTCTGTATATTTAACTGTAGATATATCATCCTGGTAAGCGCAGTTGTTCGAAGCGCATAGGTGAAACGTTGCTACATCAAGAAGGAGTATACAAATGGCGAATGCCTACACACGATTGAAAAAACCGGTTATCCTGATTTTTTCCGGCCTGACCCTTCTGTCACCGTTATCACTGTTACTTTTTACGATATACCAGTTTATCGGAGTTATTGCGTTTACACTGTTAAGCGGGGTGATACTGTTAGTCATTGTCCATATCCTCGAAATCAAACAGACTATTGATATCACTGACTCAGGAGAACTCAATGATGAAAACAGGGTTAAGTTTGATGAAATTGTTAACAAAGAGACAAAAATCAGATTACTTTTTGTAAATAGTTACATTGGAGCAGCCATTGCGACTGTGATTGTTGCACTGGTTATGCGTAATCCTTTTATCCTGCTTGCATTTATTGCTGCAGCGGTACTTCTTTTCCTTTTTTTCCAGAACCTGATCAGTTCACAAAACATCCCGGTACTTAAGAAAAAGTATCTCGAAGACAACATTGAGGAAAATCTTGGGGTGCTACGAAAAAAACCGCTTGATGAGAATGATGATGCCGAGTGATGTACTTCTGATCATAAATCACGTTCATAAGTAACCCGACTACAAACTATAGCAATAGGTTATACTTTTTTTACCTGCGTTACAGATATTGCAATCGATTAGCGCCGGTATTTTTGTTAAAAAAGGGAATACATTTCCCTTTTTTTGTCGGAAAACGGGAACTGTATTCCTTTTATGCTTAACCAGATTTTTCAGTACCAGAAAAAGTGTTACCTGCGTTTAAACGGCTCGCAGAAAAAAGAAAAGATCAGACCGACCAAAAGCATAATCCCGGACCATTTATAGGTAACGGAAAACGCATTTGCAACGTGATCAAGAAATGTCTTCTTTATCTTTTTATACAAGCTTGCCATTTCGGCCATCTGCTTTTCATACACTTTTTTCATTGCAGGCTTCAATATATCGGGCGCCTTTTTTACAGCTTCATCCCTGCGGGCTTCAAATATTTTAAGGATATCTTCTTCAGATGGCATTTTTGAGTCCTTGGAAAATTCAGCGTTTGTCAGTTTTACCACAACAGTGTCCTTTACATCTTTTGTAAGCACCGTATCTGACATGATAATCTCTGATGCATACACACGTGCTTTCTCGACCTCTTTTTCTGCAAAATGAGTAACGGTTGTGACCAGCAGTGCAACACCAAGCGTTGCACCAAGTGTTCTTGAAACATTACCGACTGCCGATGCCATTCCGATCTTGTCAGCAGGGGTTGCTTTTACCGATGCGTTTACAATTGATGGAAACGCGAAACCGATCGCACCACCACAAAACGCCAGACGCCAGATAATATCGTTCAGCGTGGAATCCGCATTCAACCCGAACATCAGATAGATTGCCACACAGTTCAGTATCGCGCCGCCAAACGCAAAAATCCTGTTCCCGATTTTATCGGACAGTAACCCCGTAATTGCGCTTGTAACAATTAGCAGCATCGGATATGCGGTTATGACAAGCCCTGCTTTTACCTGACTGAACTCCTTTACCTGTGTCAAATAAAACGCGGTAAAGAAAACGCCACACATTGAACCTATTCCCAGTATGACAAGAGATATATTTGTTGTACAAAAGTAAATGTTTTTAAAAAGCGCTACAGGAAGCATTGGCGCTTTTGCTCTTTTTTCGATAAAGAAAAACAGTATGAAAAACAGGAATGCCACAACAAACAGCGTAAGGATATATGGTGAGCCCCACCCGTAATCGTTTGCCTGAATAAGGCCGAGAACTACACTGAACATCGCAACGCTCATGGTGATCATTCCTGCCCAGTCAATTCTCCTGTCTGCAGTCGGATCTAACGATTCTTTTACCACAAAGGGGATGATTATCAGTGCGATTACACCAATGGGAATATTGATATAAAAAATCCACTGCCAGTTCAGATACTCGCCGATAACACCACCAAGGGCTGGTCCGCTCGCTGATGCAAGTCCGGCAATAGCCCCCCATATCCCGATGACCATTCCCCGTTTCGAAACGGGGAATATTTCAATAATAAGCGGCATTGACACTGGAACGATCAATGCACCTGCAAGCCCCTGAAGCGCACGATAGAAAATCAGCATGTCAACTGATGTGCTGATTCCTGATAAAAAGGATGTCAGCGTGAAAAAGAAAATACCAATCATGAATATTTTCTTGCGCCCGAATTGATCAGCGATTCTTGATCCTGTCAATAACAGCACCGAGAATGCCAGATTATATGCATTTACAACCCAGGAAATTGTACTCATATCCGTTTTGAAATACCTGATCATAACCGGAAGCGACACATTAACTATCGTAGAATCAAGCATCACCATGAAAAATCCGATTACAATGGTAAAAAAAGCTACAAAATCAACAGCTTTCAACGGTTTATCTTTTTCATTATTCATTACTGTTACCTTACTTAATCATGATTATTTCAAAACAGACATATTGTTTACAAAAGAGTACAGCCCTTCCTGCACCCTGTAATAGTAAATGTTCCATCAATAAACTTCCCTGCCTTATACAGACTATCTCCCGGACCGCATTCAAAAAACTCAGTACAGCCATTTTCCAGGAGCAATTCAAACGTTTTCCTCCAGTTAATCGGAAGTGCCACATTGTCCAGTATCGTGTATTTGATTGTATCCGTAGTATTCAGAATTGTTTGATTTACACACGACACTATTTTGACATCTGGAGCATTTATGATAACATCATCACAGCACAATCTAAGCGATTCAAGTTTAGACTGGTCTTTGACAGCATGATACGGAGCCGACAACGGCAAAATGACCGTCTTCATTGCTCCATCATCAGTAACTGCATCAACCAGTTGTGTAACCCGTGTATTTTCCCCACAAACAACAAGGCTCAGTCCGTTATTCTCATTGATAATATCAAGCATTCCACCGATACATGCAATATGTTTTTCAACAGTTGTACGCTCAAGTCCGATAACTGTAGCGATCGTGTACGATACTGAACCCTTTGCAGCCATAACTGCAGTATATGCAGTTTCTATTAGCTTCAGTCCCGATTCAAAGGTGTAGACACCGGCATGATACAAAGCTGCGTAAATCCCCATGCTGTAAAATGCACACCAGGATATGCCTGTGTGTATCCTTTTAAGAATATCACTGAATGCACAACTGTAAATGTAGGTCAATAGCTGGTTTTGCAGCTCGTCGTACTCATCATCTGACGTACATACTGGTTCGGGAATTTTAAAAGAACTGCATGCAGAAGCGCGTTTAAAGAGATGTTCGATATCATAGCCGGATTTCTGCAAAAAAGTCTTTTCGTATCCTGTAAATTTTACCCCGCAACCGGGAAACAGCACACCATGCAGTTCTGGAAATTTCGAAACAGTTTCTGAATGATTCATTCTTTTCCCACAATAAAATCAGATTAACGTATCCTGATTTTCAATTACATAGATCATCAGGTCAATTACTTTACCAACTGTCTTTTCTAAAATCAACCTGCAACGCTCTTTCACTTAAATTTTTTCAGCGCAAGTTCGCAAAATAGTTCGGCTTCCCTTGCCAATGCCTCTGATTCAGGCAAGCGAATTGTATTATTGACACATTCCACCACTGCTTTTATGATCCGGGGCGACCTGTTTAACACGAGTTTTCTAAGATACTCTATGCTGTATGATGCAACATTTTTATCTTCAATTACCTGACTGACGATACCTGCATTTAGTGCCGTTTGTGCATCGAGCGGATCCCCATTAAGCAGCATTTGAAGTGCCGTTGCAACGCCGGTAGTTTTTAAAAGCCGGACAGTACCGTCAAGAGACCGGGAATCAGATCTATTGATGATTCAGGAAATGCAATCATAACTCTACCGGTACATATCCTGATATGGCATGCAAGTGCAATTTCAAGCCCTGCACCAAAACACGCCCCGCTAAGTGCAGCTACGGTTGGAATTGGCAAATTCTGCATTTTGTTTCCCCAAAAGTGGCTCTTGAAAGCACTTACACCGCCCTCCGATCTGTCAGATCAAACAATCTACTATTTCTTTTAAGCAACTGCATAGGCAGTTCTACGTTTTGAACAGATAAACTATTGGATGCGGAAATCAAATATTTCCACACAATACTATTATATATGGTGTGATGATTGGTTTGATCTGGAAATCAAAACACTGTGTTCCTACTACTAATTCAACAAGCGGGGTGATGCAATAATTGATGAAAGCCGCTGACAGGATTCGAACCTGCGACCCGCACATTACGAATGTGCTGCTCTACCAACTGAGCTACAGCGGCAGCTCATGAGTCTAAAATAATTTCTGTCCCAGTGGTTTGAGAAGGGTGATGTTTGATAAGCCGCTGAGAAAAGGTGATGCAGGATGTACAACCATGGAAAATTTATCTGACTAAACTTAAAAAACCTTTCATTAGATCTCACTGCATTCTCTCGTATACTATATTTAACTGAAGAGGGAGAAAAAATAGTGCATTCAGATTACAAACCGCCATATACATTGACGCCTCAGATTATGACCTGTGTAGCTGAGATCGCTGAACTTGTGGGGCGATACACCGCTACTACTGAAAAAACGCTGACTCCAACCTTACGGCGTGGAAACCGTATCCGTACTGTTCAGGCTTCACTTTCGATTGAAAACAACACACTGACAATTGAACAGGTAACTGCCGTACTTGATGGTAAACGAGTGGTGGGACTGCCAAGAGAGATCAGGGAAGTACGTAATGCATTTAAAGCCTACGAAAAGATCGATTTGTGGGACCCATCATCATGCGATGACCTCCTGACTGCCCATGGACTGCTTACTGACGGTTTAGTTGACGATCCAGGAAAGTACAGAACTGGCAGTGTCGGCATTTTTCAGGGAAAGCAAATGATACATATGGCCCCCCCGGCTGATCGGGTTCATTACCTCATGAACAACCTTCTGTTATGGCTCAAAACTACACCGGAACATCCGATAGTAGCAAGCTGCATTTTCCATTATGAATTCGAATTCATACACCCATTCTCGGATGGAAATGGACGTATGGGCAGATTATGGCAAACACTTATCCTGAGTAAATGGAAGCCCTTATGGGCATATCTTCCTGTAGAAACAATAATATCCGAACGACAGAGCCAATATTATGATTTACTTGGAAAAGCAGACTCCGCAGGTGATGCTACAGTTTTTGTAGAATTTATGCTTCAAATTTTAAAAGATACCCTGACAACAACTACCACGGAAGTAACCACGGAAGTAACCACGGAAGTAAAACAGCTCCTTAATGTTATTAAAGGTGAAATGAAGCGAAAAGAGATTCAAAGTGCACTAAAACTTAAAAATGATGAGCATTTTCGATTGGCCTATCTTGCTCCAGCACTATCAGATGGTGTTATTGAAATGACACAACCTTATAGCCCAAACAGTCCAACACAACGGTACCGTTTGACTGCGAAGGGAAGAAACCTGATGTTTGTCGTTAACGATGTATAGTTCCAATATTTTTTAACACCAATACCAAACAAAAATACAAACTCTTAGACAATATCTGTTTCAAACCTTTTTTTATGCATCCAGAAAGGACTGTTGACCTGTTTTGCCAACAGAATCGATCCTGCTGATCTATTAGTTGCTGGTTTTTGCATTTATTTTGAGTAAATTAACCGGTACACGTTCGACACTTGATGAACAGTGCTTAGGAGAAATCGCGGGACCGGAGAAGTTAATCCATATAGTTTTCTGGTATACCAACACTACAGTAACAACTATGAATAATGAGGGAGTACGCGTGACAGTACCTAAAAACAGCACATTGTTTACTGGCATTTTGCTAACCATTTGTGCCGCCACAATTCTTTGCGCTCAGGGATCAATGAATACCTTCGTTCACGATCCTGTTATGATCAAACAGGGTTCTACCTACTACATCTATTACACGGGAAATCTCACACCATTTAAAACATCCACATCTCGATACAGTGGCTGGAAGGATCGCGGTTCTGCTTTTTCATCAGGCCCATCATGGATTGCATCCACTGTACCCGCAAATAATGGTCGTGACCTGTGGGCCCCTGATATCAGTTTCAGAGACAACAAATACTGGCTCTATTATTCAGTGTCATCATTTGGTAAAAACACATCAGCAATCGGTCTTGCAACAAGCCCAACCCTCGATCCATCAGCATCAAACTACAAATGGACCGATCAGGGTGTTGTCATCAAGTCTTCATCATCGAATAACTACAACTGTATCGATCCTAATATATTTGAAGACAATGACGGGAAACTATGGCTTACCTTTGGTTCGTTCTGGTCGGGGATTCAGCTTGTTGAACTGGACCGTTCCACCGGCAAACCACTCTCAAATGCAAAAATTTCCACTATTGCCAACCGCAGCGCCGGTATTGAAGCCCCGTTTCTTGTCAGATGGGGAAACTATTATTACTTGTTTGTATCATGGGATAAATGTTGTGATGGCGCGAACAGTACCTATAAAATTGTTGTCGGCCGTTCTACCAGTGTGACAGGACCCTATGTTGACAAATCTGGCAAGGACATGATAAGCGGTGGTGGTGCTATACTTGATCAAAGTACCGATCAGTGGAAAGGCCC
>CAYMGX010000147.1:8591-10259 GCA_964390065.1 uncultured Fibrobacter sp.
TCAAAGATTACAAATCGAAATAATAAATGAGAATAACCGGAGATATACACAATGATTACCACATACCTGAAACGCATAACGATGCATTCTGTCATGTTGCTTTTTATAAGCACAGCACTGAGCTTCGCTGACAATCCGCTGGTACGTCACATTTACACAGCAGACCCGGCACCACTTGTATACAACAACCGTTTTTACATATTCACCGGCCACGATGAGGGCGGAAGCGGCTGGACCCTGAACGGATGGCATGTGCTTTCATCTTCCGATATGGTCAACTGGACTGATCATGGTGAAGTGCTTGCGGTAAAGGATGTAACATGGCTCAACACCAAACAGGCATGGGCAGCACAATGTGTTGAACGCAACGGTAAATTTTATTTCTATATCTGTGATTCGGGTGAAATTGGTGTTGCCGTAGCAGATAATGTTCTTGGGCCGTACAAAGATGCGCTTGGGAAGCCGCTGATTTCAAATACAACCCCAGGTGCCTGTCCCGGTGATGACAACATTGATCCATCGGTGTTTATTGATGACAATGGTGATGCATACATATACTGGGGTACCGACCGGGTAAATCGTCAGGCGAAGCTTAAGAGTAACATGGTCGAAATTGACGGATCGATAACTGTTCCGCAGGGAACATCCCGTTTCTTTGAAGCATCATGGGTACATAAATATAACAACACCTACTATTACTCATACGCAGCATATAATGCAGACGGTAAAGACTGGCCATCAAATATTGACTACTGCACAAGTTCAAACCCGCTTGGACCATGGACCTACAAAGGAACAATGAACGGTTATGCCGGAAGCGGTACGAATCATGCCGGTATTGTACAGTTTAAAGACAAATGGTACTTTGTCTATCATACCGATTATCTGAGTGGCGGCACTGCCTGGGAGCGTTCGGTCCAGGTTGATTATATGTATTACAACACTGATGGCACCATTAAAAAAATTGCCCAGACAACAAGTGGTGTTGTGTCAATTGATACTGCTCCATTCAGCGAGAACACATACTATAAACTTAAAGTTAAGCACAGCGAAAAACTCCTTGATGTAACAGGGTCATCAACAGCAGCCGGCGCGACACTGGTTCAGATGGCGGATAACGGTAAGACCAGCCAGCAGTGGAAATTTACAAAGATTGATAATGGAGTGTATCATATTGTAAACAAAAACAGCGGTCTCGTACTTGAAGCAAGCACGACTGACAATACGGTTGTCCAGGCAGCAAACAAAAACACAAATACCCAGAAATGGAAATTGACCGGCAACGGCAAAAGCAGTTTCCACATTGTCAACAAACAAAACAACCGGCTTCTTGAGGTTTATTATGCAGAAATGACTGATGGCTCCAAAGTGCAGCACTGGGGTTTTAATAACGAAACATGTCAGCAGTGGGATTTTGTAAAGATTGACAGCGGGACTGTGGGGACAAACACCTTTACTATTACCAACCGTAATTACATTCCGGATCTGATAAAGGGTGCAGCCATCCTGCCAGCACAAAAAGAAGCTTTCAGTGCAGATTATTTTTATAATCTCTCAGGACGTAGTAACGGGTCAAATAAACCGAACACGAGTGGATTTTATATTTATCGTTTTGACAGAAACAAGTAGAGAGCACCACCCCGTCAGGCTTCGCCTGCCACCCCTCCA
>CAYMGX010000148.1:0-9967 GCA_964390065.1 uncultured Fibrobacter sp.
TCAGTAACTTGCGAATTACTGTTGATGAAACAACATGTTCATTGCTGGTTAATAAATCAGCAATGAACATTGTAATATAATATTTTTTTATGGTATCACGCAAAAAAAATGTACTGCTGCCTCTGTTTTTTCCGACACTATGCCCTTCACCCATAACCCAGTCACTTGTATTCAACCGGTCAACAAGTACTTCTTTAACAAACTCATCCTGTGATTTCTGACTGAATTCCTTCGTAAAGGGTATTCGGACCAGATAATCAATACCGAGCTGATCAAGGAGTCGGGCCTTTTCTTCAAAGGTGGTAAGGATGTGCTGTGACAATTCAGGAAATAAAACTGTACGTGTATGGGGATCAAAAGTGAGAACTGCAGTTTTGAGGTTACGTTCTTTTCCACGTGCTACGACCTGCTCGAGAAGCGCCTTGTGTCCGCTATGGACTCCATCAAAATTGCCAACAGTAATAACTGTTTTATCTGGTAGTTGTTCACCTGCTATTTCAAGTATTTTCATTGGCTTCCTGCACTTCCGGAGATCACCGTTGATGGATGATACACTGAATCACCCTTATGTTTTAATACTGCCATTAAATCATTGTTATAGAATGCATAAAGCGTGTCTTGTGTACTATCCGGGGCTTCAAAATCACGTCCAAACAACAAACATTCCCGTTGAATATCCGAGATTAAACATATATCTCTTGTAAAAACTTTGTCAAATGACAAAATGTGTTTCGATGCATTTTCGAGTGATTCGTAGGGTAGTGCCTGATCAAGTGAAAACAAACCTATTGCTGTCCGGTGGATACTGGATGCAAATCCAATCGTACCACATTTTTCAGCAATATCGCGTGCGAGTGACCGGACATAGGTGCCGCCGGAGCATTCAACACAAAGATATGCCTCACCGTTTTCCCGATCAAAGTGTTTAAGGGTGATATGGTGAATATTGATATCACGTGGCTGCATCTCAACTGCTTTACCACTTCGCGCAAGTTGATACGCTCGTACACCATTGACTAAAAGCGCAGAGTATAAAGGGGGGACCTGTGAGATACGTCCGGTAAATGATGGTAAAACCTGTTCAATTGTTGAAAGATCAGGAATTTGTTTGCCCGAGTCCGTGACCGTACCTTCTCTGTCAAGAGTATCGGTTATAGATCCAAATTTAATAACGAACTCGTAAATTTTAGGTTCTGCAGGCAGATATTGCAGCAGTCGGGTTGCAGTACCAATGGCAATGACCAGTAATCCTGATGCCTCCGGGTCGAGTGTTCCTGCATGGCCAATCTTTTTAATGTTAAGAATACGCCGCAATTGGCTGACAATCTGAAACGATGACGGCCCGATCGGCTTGTTTACACAGAGAAAACCGTTCACGAAAGATCAGTCCAGCTCCTTCTCGATAATACTGAGAATGTGATTTAGTGCCTGATCATAGGGGAGTGACACCGTGCATCCGGCTGCTCCGCTGTGACCACCGCCGCCTGGAATTTGCTGCGCAACTTTGCCAACATCAACTGCTCCGCGTGAGCGCAAACTGAAGTGCGTTTCCTGTGGCGAGTACTTTGCCATTATGCCAACTTTGATACCCTCAGCAGTAATTGTATGATCCGCCATTCCTTCACTGTCACTATAGTGCGCTCCGAGTTCATCAAGAAGCGAAAGTGGCATCTGCATCACAGAAACCCTGTCATTACAATAGTATTTCAGGGATGACCAGATTTTTGATTGCAGCATAAGTGCGTTACGGGAGCGTGATGAATACACCCGGTCATAAATGGTTGAACACTGTGCCCCACGCTCTGACAGTTCTGCACATGCTCTAAGCACGCTGCTTCCTGTATTGGAAAAACGAAAACCACCCGTATCACTCATTATCGCCATGTAGAGAGACTCTGCAACGAATGCAGGATAATCAATACCACATTCGGTAAAGAAACGATAGATAATCTCTCCGGTCGCTGCTGCCTTTGTGTCAATAATATTGATATTGCCAAATTGTGTATTGTCGCGGTGATGATCAATATCGACAATAAGCTTTGCACACTCTTTGTACTCATCCCAGCCCAGACGGTGAGGATTTGAACAGTCAAGTACCACCAGGACATCAAAACCGCATGCAGGCTTTTCCTGTCTGATCATTTCTGCATTTTCAAGAAATCCGAACTTTGCAGGCACCGGATCATGCGTAAAGATTTGTACCGTTTTACCAATTGATGTAAGGTACCAGTAAAAGGCAAGTTGTGAACCGATCGAATCGCCATCAAGGCTGACATGTGATGAGATTACAAAAGTCTGGTTCGCATCTATTATATCACGTAATTCATTCCAGATCATGTTTAATCTCTTTTAGTAAATCGTTGATGTGCTGCCCATGTTCAATTGAATTGTCAAGTTTAAAGAAAATTTTCGGGAAATGTTTTACAGTAATCCTGCCCGCAACGACACGTTGAATAAATGCGGCTGCTTTATTCAATCCGGTAATCGCTTCCTCTTTTTCGCTTCTGTCACCAATGATACTTACGTATATAGTTGCGTTTCTGGTATCCTGAGCGAGTTTAACATGGGTAATTGTCACCAATGATGGAATACGTGGATCACGCACCTCATGAGCAATTACAAGTCCAATCTCTTTTTGAAGCTGGCCGGCCAGTCGTTCGTTATGAAAATTTAAATTTGCCATTACAACCCTTTAGAAGACAGCTAAGGCTAAGGCCAAGAATAAGATTTAGTCTCAGACCAGCTTACTGGCTTCGTTTACAAATAAAAAAGCCCCCAGATCTCATACTACGGATCTGGGGGCATAGATGTTTTTCTTACAATGGTGCAGAGAGCTTACGTGCTACTTCCACTTCTTCATATACTTCGAAACGATCATTTTCCATATAATCACTGTAACTATCAATAGTAAGACCGCACTCAAATCCTTCCCTGACTTCCCGGGCATCATCCTGCATTCTGCGAAGTGTACTGATTTTACCTTCAGCAACAATGACATCATCACGAATAAGGCGTGCCTTGAAACCTCTGGTAACAGTTCCGGATGTAACATAACATCCTGCAACAGTACCAAATTTTGAGATCTTGAATACTTTACGTACCTCAACTTCTGCAACAATCTTTTCCTTGATTTCAGGCTTGAGCATGCCTTCCATTGCACTGCGTATATCTTCGAGAGCCTCGTAAATGATACGATAGGTGCGAATCTCGACACCTTCATTTTTGGCGAGTTCCCTTATTTTTGTATTGGGACTGAGATGGAAACCGATAATGAGCGCATTTGATGATGCTGCAAGCATAATATCAGTCTCTTTTACTGCACCAACACTCTTATGAATTACGCAAACCTTGATCTCTTCTGTACTGATTTTCTCTAATGATGCAGCCAGTGCTTCAACAGATCCATCAACGTCACCTTTGATAATAAGGTTGAGTGTCTGGACATTTCCAGCCTTTATCTGCTCATACAGATGATCAAGTGAAACGATACCCATATGACGGAATTCGCGTTCACGTTGTGCAAGACGGCGACGTGCAGCGATTTCTCTTGCTTCTTTTTCGTCATCAACAACCTTGAATGAGTCACCAGCCTGCGGTGTTCCTGAGAGGCCGAGGACAAGTACCGGCTGTGATGGTTTTGCTTTTTCAACTGAAAGTCCACGTTCGTTATACAATTCACGTACACGACCATGGTGAATACCGGTAACAAATGCATCACCCTTTTGCAATGTACCCTTTTCAATGAGTATCGTTGCAATCGGACCTTTACCCTTGTCAAGTTCAGATTCTATGACTACGCCCTGCGCTTTTCCATCAACAGTTGCTTTCAACTCAAGAATTTCGGTTTCGAGTGCGAGGACTTCAAGCAGTTTATCAATATTTTTTCCAGTCTTTGCACTAATTTCTACACATGAGACCTGCCCGCCGTATTCTTCAACGAGGACATTATACTGTGCAAGCTCTGCCTTGATTTTGTCCGGATTTGCAGTCGGGAGATCGGTTTTGTTGAGTGCTACAACAATTGGAACATTTGCTGCCCGCGCGTGATCAATCGCTTCTTTTGTTTGAGGCATTACAGCACTGTCTGCTGCGACCACAAGCACAATAACATCAGTTACATGCGATCCGCGAACGCGCATTGCTGTAAATGCTTCATGACCAGGAGTGTCAAGGAATGTAACCGATCCATGACGAGTCGGAACCTCATATGCAGCGATATGCTGCGTAATACCGCCTATTTCACCAGACATAACATTCGTTTTTCGAATATAGTCAAGCAGCGACGTTTTTCCATGGTCAACATGCCCCATAACAGTAACAACTGGTGCACGAGGTACTTTTACTTCCTCTTCACCATTATTGTCTGTTTCATTAAGATCCGGTGCGTATTCACTCATAAGCTGAGCCTGATACCCGAATTCATCAACAATCAGCTCGATTGTGTCAAAATCAAGACGCTGATTTATTGTTACAAAGAGTCCAAGCTCAAGACACTTTGTGATGACTTCAGAAACAGGCACTTGAATCATATTGGCAATTTCGCTTGCACTGACAAACTCTGCAACATTCAGAATCTTGCGTTCTTCAACTTCACCTTCTTCAGATGTCTGTGAAGCTTCCTTTTTGTATTTTTTCTTTGAGAATCCACTTCCGATTTTGGCGAGTGTTTTCTTGATGTTCGCCTTTAGTTCAAGTTCGTTTACTTCCGGACGTTCAAACTTCTTTTTAGTCTTACCTTTTTTCTTATCTTTCTTGCGAGCATCATCAGGTGATGGTGGTGGTGGTGGTGCATCCTGAGGATTCAGCACGCTACCGGTTTCTCTTGGTGGACGACGTTCGCCAAATGGTGGGCGTTCGCCACGATCAGGACGCGGACCGCCAAACTGAGGTCTGTCACCAAATTGCGGACGATCACCAGCAGGACGCGGACCGCCAAATTGAGGCCTGTCACCAAATTGCGGACGATCACCAGCAGGGCGTGGACCGCCAAACTGAGGTCTGTCACCAGATTGCGGACGATCACCAGCAGGGCGTGGACCACCAAACTGAGGTCTGTCGCCAAACCGGGGACGTTGACCACTGCTCTGGCCTCCAGGACCACCCGGGCCGCGATTGTCACTTCTGAAGCCGCCACGATCACCTCTGTCACCAGACGGCCTGTCACCACCACGATTGTCACGATCAAATGGTCGTTGAGGGCGATCCGAGTGCTGTCCTCCCTGATAACCACTGCCTCCACCCTGATGTGTTGGTTTTGCAGAATATGCAGGCCGTGGAGGCTGTGATTGCTGCTGCGAAGACTGCGCAGGTTTTTCAAATCTTGGCGCAGGATGAGACTGTTGCTCTGCAGCACTTACTTGAGATTGTGATGTTGATTCCGCTATAACAGGTTTCTGAATCTCTGCTACAGGTGGATGTTCGGTTTGAATTGATGCAGTTGCAGTACTTTCTCCACTGACCTCTTCGCCAATCATCTCTTCACGGGCTTTAGTAATCATCTGCTTTTTGCGTTCATACTCTTTTTTGATTTCTGCGCGCTCAAGCTCAAACTTTTTCTTGATCTCTGTTCTAAGGCTGTCATCAACTGTGCTCATATGACTTTTCACAGGTATGCCCATACCCCGCAGCATCTGCACCAGGGCTTCGCTGGAAACCTTGAACTCCTGAGCCAGCTTGTAAACTTTTTCTTTTGCCATTGCCTTACCTCATATTCCTTTGCCCGTCACGTTTTAAACCCGTACGGACTCTTTTTGATAATCAAGTCCCGCATGAAGCGCCTTGATTGGTAATGGTGGGAACGCCTGAAAATTGCGCTCTCTACCTGCGAACGATCCCTATTCCATGTCAGACATTGTTATGCGATCTCTTAATCGCATCCTCTGCATCATCGTCTGTTTCTGACATATCATCTATAACACTATTAATGATTTCACTCTGAGCCGGATCCTCCTCGTTGTTGTTCTGGGAGAACCGTTCACCACGAATCTCTTCCTGAACAGGCTCCATTGCCTCATCGTATGTATGTGCGTCATCATCTTCTTCGTCATCGTGTTCTTCATGTACAAGTGGTTCGGTTTGAACTGTTGTCGCAGCAGTACGCTGTTCGTCAGTCATGTTGGCAAACTCTTCATCACCGAAGACATCGATCTCTCTGTCAAGCATTTTTGATGCAAGCCGTATATTCTGACCCTCACGGCCGATTGCCTGAGCAAGATCCTCTTCACGGATAACAACAACGATTTTCGAATCACCAACAGGAACGACACGCTTTACTTCCGCAGGTGCAAACACACGGCGGACAAGGAGTGAAAGTTCATCAGTCCAGTTAATGATATCGATACGTTCGTTTGATAATTCGCGAACAATCGCCTGAACGCGGTTTCCGCGCATTCCAACACATGCTCCAACCGGATCAACACGGCTGTCACTTGTAGATACTGCAATTTTAGAACGGTGGCCTGGATCCCGGACTACCTTAATGATTTTTACTGTTTTGTCAAAAATTTCCGGTACTTCAAGTTCGAACAGACGGGCAAGAAACTCAGGGCATGTTCTGGAAATGATAACCTGCGGCCCCTTGAGATTATTTTTAACATCATAGATACAGGCACGGATATTATCTCCCTGACGATAATGCTCTTTACGAATCTGTTCTTTAAATGGAAGGAACGCTTCTGTACGGCCAAGGTTGACAAGGATGTTTCCTTTTTCAATCTGCTGGACAGTTCCGGTTACCAGTTCACCTATACGCTCGCTGTAGTCTGCAAAAATCTTCTCACGTTCAGCTTCGCGTACCCGTTGAAGGATCACCTGTTTTGCGGTCTGGATTGCCATACGTCCGAACTGATCAATATCAAGTTCCTGAATGAGTTCATCACCGATCTGGATGTTTTCATCAATGTCGCGTGCATCATCAAGAATAATCTGTGTTTCGGGATCTTCAACCTGTTCCACAACTGTCTGACGTGTATATACCTCAAGTGCGCCTTTTTCTCTGTCAACCTTCACCTCAACATTAATGAGCTCTCCAAGGTATTTGCGTGCAGCAGTTGCAAGCGCGTCTTTCAATGTTTCGAGGACAAGATCCATGCTGATACTTTTTTCCTTTGTAACAGCACTGATAGAAGCGGCAATGTCTATCGCCTTTAACGCTTCGTTTCTGCTCTTCCTTTTCATCTAAAACATCCTTCCCGAATTACTTGAACCGGAGTTCTTCTTTTCCACTGTAAATATCCGACAGTGGTATCTGAACAGTTTTTTTTTCTGTAGTGATCGTTAAAATGCCATTTTCACATTCAACAACTTCACCTATGAGTGTCTTTTTGCCTTCAATACCATTTGTGCTGTGCACACGGACATCATGGCCTTTGATCCGTCGATAATCTTTTTCAGTCTTGAGCGGCCGGTCAATCCCCGGTGATGAAACCTCAAGATTGTATGCACGGTTATCAGCAAAATTAAGTTCGTCAAGTAAGGCAGATAATTCGTTACTAACAAAGGCACAATCGGCAATTTTAACACCATCAGCTTTATCAATTCCGACTCGTAAAATTGATCGTGAACCGGCCCGGAAGAAACGCATCTCAAAGAGTTCAAATCCAAGCGACTGAATCTTCTCTTCCACTTTTGGTGTAACTTCTTCAAGTGTTGCCACAGAATCACCCTGCTCTTTAAACACAAAAAAATGCTGAAAACAAAAACGGGCACTGGGCCCGCTTAGTAATCAAGCTAGAATTTATTCTATATAATATAGTAATTTCGTTTTATAAAGGCAAGCGGGAATCCTGATTTTTTTTTCTGCCAACGATAACGTCAGCATTAAATATAGTAATGAGCTGCTGAAACTGTAAACTAATGCTATATATCTGTATCCATGTATCATAAATAGAAAGTATTTTAAATGCCTATGCAAACAAGTTCAAATAGCAGGCTCAGGTTTACATGTGATGCAATGTGTGAGAATAGTGCTGCCAGGGCATGTACATTTACAACATTACACAATACGGTCCAAACACCTGTATTTATGCCTGTTGCGACCTTTGGTTCAATGCGTACCCAGACACTTGATCAGGTTCATAATATCGGATTTCCGGTACTTCTGGCCAATACGTATCACCTGCTGTTACGCCCCGGCCCTGATGTATTTAAAAAAGTATGCGGCATTCACCGGTTTATGAACTGGAATCGTTCTGTTTTAACAGATTCCGGTGGTTATCAGATATTCTCTCTTTCAAAATCATTTACAATTAGTAAAAAAGGTGCCCGGTTCAGAAGCTATGTTGATGGCAGGGAATATCTGTTAAGTCCTGAAACAAGTATCGGGATGCAAAAGGTAATCGGCAGCGATATCATGATGGCTCTTGACCAATGCATATCGTCACGGGCTGATGAAACAGCGTGCAGGAAGTCAATTGACATAACAGCAAGATGGGCGCAGCGCAGTCTTGATGCCCGTGGAGATTCCCTGCAGGCGCTGTTTGGAATTGTACAGGGTGCATGTTTTGAGCATCTCCGGAAAATCAGTGCAGCCCAGATTACGTCAATGTCCTTTGATGGATTCGCGATCGGCGGGCTTGCTGTAGGGGAGACCGCTGATGAACGTAAAGACATGACCGAACTTGTTGCCGGATTGCTGCCTGCCACTATGCCGCGGTATTTGATGGGGGTGGGGACACCGATTGATCTGCTTGAGGCAGTTCACAGAGGGGTTGACATGTTTGATTGCATCATGCCGACAGCCATGGCAAGTCAGGGAATCGCTTACACGTCAAGTGGTAAACTGGAGCTTCACCGAAGCGTCTACAAACTGGATGATACGGCGCTTGATGAGAAGTGCGATTGTGATGCGTGCAGAAAATACAGCCGTGCCTATTTGCATCATCTTGTAAAAGTCGATGAATACTTTGGAGCATTTCTGATCGGTCAGCATAATCTGAAATTCTATCACAACCTTATGAATGATATGCGAACACATATTCTTGCAGGTGATTTTCGTTCTTTTTACAATAGTAAAAAAGAGGAACTGGTACGTGGTGACGATTCAAATCCGAAAATTAAGCCGAGGGTACGGAGAGGCAGGAAAAAGAAAGGAATGATTGAGATTAAGGATAAGGAAAAAAGAGAAGAAGATAGCAAGTTTTCGGAATAAGAATCCGAGCCCCGACTGTAAAGGAGGGGGTTTAGAACGAACTATATAATTCTTCCTGATCAACCTTAGCCAAATCTTTCTTAAAATAATAGTATGAATCTTGAGTTTGATACAAGCTGGAAAAAACGACTGCAATCTGAAATTGAAAGTGATTATTTCAGGGACCTTATTAGATTCGTCGATGATGAGTATTCCCAAAACATAATCTATCCGCCATCCGGACAGATTTTTAATGCGTTCAATCTCTGTCCTTTTGATTCTGTCAATGTTGTCATTCTTGGTCAGGATCCATATCACGGGGAGGGTCAGGCGCATGGTCTATGCTTTTCTGTCAATGATGGTGTTCCGCATCCACCATCGTTAGTCAATATTTTCAAGGAAATAAAGCGAGATCTCAATATCCCGGTACCGTCAAGCGGTAATCTCGAACGCTGGGCTCGTCAGGGGGTGCTTCTGTTAAATGCTACATTGACAGTACGGGCACAGCAGGCTGGATCGCATCAGAAACGCGGTTGGGAAAAATTTACTGATGCAGCAATAAAACAGCTTGCACAGGAGAATGAGCACTGTGTGTTCATGTTATGGGGTTCATACGCGCATAAAAAAGGTGAGGTAATTGCTGATGATCGTCATCTGGTATTAAAATCACCCCATCCATCCCCGCTCTCAGCATATCGTGGCTTTTTCGGTAATAACCATTTCAGTCAGGCAAATGCGTATCTTGTAAAGCATGGAAAGTCTGCAATCAAGTGGTGAGTGAGCTGTTACTCCAAAGGTACAACTTGTCACCCGTTACCCGTCACGCGTCACACTCTTCCT
>CAYMGX010000149.1:0-9886 GCA_964390065.1 uncultured Fibrobacter sp.
AAACAATAGCAGAATGAGTATTTAAACTTAGCAGAGGAAATCATGTTAGAATTTTTTAAATCAACAAATTACAATTTTATCAAGAATTGGGGTGTAGCGACCGGATTCTCACTTGTCGTTATTGTCTCGTCATTGATCTTCACGTTTGCTACTGGCGGATTTAATTATGCAGTGGATTTTACCGGTGGAACACTTACCCAGGTAAAATTCAAAAACACTGTTGATGATAAGGAGCTTGCTAAAATCAGAAGTGTGCTTCAGGATATGGAAATCGCCCCAAATGTAAAAATCAGCAAACCTGAAGTTAAAAATATCGGCCCAAAAACTGATAATGAGCTTCAAATTACTGTAAAAGAAAAATTTGAGGGTACAGTACTGCAGGAGAAAATCCGGGAAGCATTAACTCAAAACTATGGAGAAAATCCGTTTGAACTCCGTAGGCAGGAACTTGTCGGTCCAAAAATCGGAAAAGAACTGAAAACAAACGCAATTATCGCTGTAATTCTTGCGATGATTGCACTATTGACTTACGTTGGTGTACGATTCAGTCTTCCATTTGCCTTTGCAGCAGTTGTTCCGATTTTCCATGATGTCGTAATAGCACTGGCACCAATGTTGTTTATAAAAAGTGAGCTTTCACTAGCAACTATTGCCGCTCTACTGACAATTGCCGGTTATTCATTGAACGATACGATCGTTATTTTTGACCGTATTCGTGAAAATATCCGGGCAAATGGTCTCAGGAATCATTCATTTTTTGATCTTGTTAATACGAGTATCAATCAGACACTCTCAAGAACAATTATCACATTTACGGCAATGATAATTGTCGTTGCAATGTTGTTTTTCTTTGGTGGTGAAGCAATTAAAGACTTTTCGTTGCCAATGTTTGCAGGTACGATTGCGGGTGTGTATTCAACAATCTACATCGCAAGTCCGATTCTTATATGGTGGAATAAAAAGTGGCCAATCACTAAAGTGTAATTTTTCGAAAAACTGAGTTGTATCAGATAACGATTAATTTTAAAAACCTCTTATGGAAAGAATCTCATAAGAGGTTTTTTTCTACCTGTGACAAATGGTTTACAGTATGAGAACTATTCTCTTTTTTTATATGTCAATTGCATTCCTCTCAAATGCTTTTGCTCTGGAACCTATTACCATTGCCATTGTAAAATACAATGGAGGTGGAGACTGGTATGCGAATCCGTCCGCGATGCCAAACCTGATCAAAGAAATAAAGCGCAGAACAAAGATTCCGGTTGCCGATACTGTTGCAACAGTGGGTATAATGGATAATTCATTATTTCAATATCCATTTATTTACATTACCGGCCATGGTGATATAAAATTGTCAAATAATGAAAAAATCCGGTTACGCAGGTACCTGATAGGAGGCGGATTTTTATGGGCTGATGACAATTATGGGCTTGACAAATCTTTTCGTAAAGAGATGGCATCATTATTTCCAGAAAATCCAATGGTTCCGCTTCCAAATGATCATCCGATCTATAAAAGTTTCTATACATTTCCATCATTACCGAAAATACATGTACATGATGGAAAACCGGCTGAGGGCCTGGGTATTACTTTTGATAACCGTCTTATCGTATTTTATTCGTATAGTTCGGATATCGGTGATGGTCTCGAGGATCTTCATGTACACAATGATGGGCCTGAACTTCATGAACTTGCAATCAGGATGGGGATTAATATTATCGCATGGTTTTTTAAATAATGATCGACGCGTTCAGGAGCATAGCACAGTTTGCTGCACACGCTCAGCGAAGGTTGATAATTGCGAAAATTATTGAACGTATAGTGATGTACCTTGGAGTGTTGTCTGTTGTTGCCGCCGTTTTGAATATTCTTTTTATTGTTCTTCCATTTTCAGTTATTGTTTACATTCTTAACGTCGCGGTTGTTCTTCTGCTTTTTATAGTAATATACTTCTGTATATTGTTTGTCTGGATAAAGCGGATTTCGAGGTTTGATGCTTTACGGTATCTTGAAAAACAAAGTGGAATTGAACATGGAGTGGTATCAATTGCTTTTGAAATGAGGGATCAGGCGGAGAGTATTTTTACCAGAAGAGTTGCAGAAACTGCCACTTTGCAAATACCAAAATTAAAAGCATCCTTCCCGTCATTTTGTTCTCGTCGCACGTTACTTGTTTTTTGTGCCGGAATGATTCTCTTTACAGGTACATCACTGATGGAAAATTCCGCTATCCATCATGTATCTATTTCCGACTTGGTTAAAAATGAAAGAGTAGACTATGTTGTCAATCCAGGTACTACCAAAATACCAAAAGGTGGTAACGTTATTCTTTCCATGGAATGCAATAGTCTGACATCTGTATCATGCTGGTTACTGGTACAAGATATTTCTACCGGAAAAACAAACAGGAAAATGATTTATAAAAATAACATGAATCTATTTTCTGATACACTGATTAACGTTACAAAGAGCATACAGTATCAATTTATGATCATGAATAGAAAAATAAACAGGGATAGTATCATTGTCGTTCAGCCTCCGGGGATACAGTCAATTGCTTTAACGATAACTAATCCAGGTTACATGAATCGAAAGGATACTGTAACTATCAGCGGTAACGGGAATGTTTCTGTTTACAGAGGGGCAACTATTGGAATAGAAATTGAAAGCAGTTTTCTTGAATCAGCACAGCTTGTAATAAACAATGATACTTCGGTGATGCCAACAAATAAGCGAAATGCATCATCATCCTTTAAAGTTTTGGCAACTGATACAATAAAGTATGCAATCATTTTGACAGATACTATGGGACAGAAAAATGAAGAACCGATTCACTATGAGATTACAGTTATTCCTGATGAACTACCGGCTGTGCAGATTACAGAACCGGCTTTTAACAAGAACCTGACTCCAGAAATGATTGAAAATGTTGTATTTGAGGCTGTTGATGATTTCGGAATCCGTAGCGCAGCGCTAAACTATTTTATCAGCAGTGATCGGGTTAAAGTGTCAACAATCAATGTATCTCCAAAGAAAAGTGTGGAAAGATATCAAAAAGAGTATATATGGGACCTGAATAAATCCGGGTTATATCCAGGTGATACACTTTTTTATTTCGTAATGGTTTGGGATAATTATCCATACAAGCCACTTCACAGTGCCGGTAGTGATACCTTTTTTTTCAGAATTCCCACATTTGAAGAGATATCAAAAGGAATTCTTGAAAAGGAAAAGCACGCAGAACAACTTCTTAAGCATGTAATCGATAACGCCGGAGAAATCAGAAAGACAACAGATAAGGTAGAATCAGAAAGTAAACGGGGTTCCGAAAACCCATCATGGGAACAGATTCAGTTGCTTGATGAAATGAAACAACAGGCCGGGAATCTGCGTGATTCTTTGCAAAATGCTATTGATGCATTGAATCAGAGTGCTGAGGAATTAAGAAAACAGGGAGGCTTAGGTAATGAGCTCGCTGACAAAATGAAACAAATTGAAGAAGTGATTAAAAAACTGGCTGCGAAATATGGCGACAGTCTTTTTACTGATATTGATAAAAATCAAAAAATCACATCGAAACAATTGCAGGAAGCTGCAGAAAAAGCAAAAATGCTTTTACCGGATCTTGAGAAGGCTCTTGAAAATACACTTAAGTATCTTGAAGCAATGCAAAAAGATCGCGAGCTTGTAGCATTGTCAATGAAAGCTGAAAACCTTGCCAGGCAACAAGTTGCTCTTAATGAACGTGAAACTGATAAAAACGTGGCTCAGCAGGATCAGGTGATACGTGAAAGTGATGCGTTGAATAATGATATAAGGAATGCACTTGATCAGAAAAATAACATGAATGTTGATTCGCGTTTAAAGCAAATTGACTCTTTGGGAAAAGAGATTAAAAACAGGAAAAAGAATTCATCGCCGACGGTTAAGAAGGCGGCAACAGCGATGAGCCAATCGTTGATGTCGCTGGCTGATGAGTTACGGGAAATGATGAGTGATGCACAAGCGATCAGAGCGGAAAAGGAAATTAAAAAAGTATTGGCGATAGCTGGAATGCTATTGTCTGTAAACGACTGGATTGAAGAGTCCGTTAGAAATAATCCTGACGATAAAGCGGTCGGAATGCATCTCCAGGTATTTTCAGATGCCTTGAGAAAAGTGCAGGGCTCAATTGACAGTTTAGAACTTGTTCCCCCTGAGATGCTTAGCTATATGACAAAACAGGTACGTACTATTCTAATCGAGTTGCAAAAGATTGTCAGCACGTTTGACCAGTTTCAGGCGGGAAGTCTTGATACCGTATCATCATTGGTGCTTGTTTTAGCAAATGATTTAATGTCATTTGCATCTCCGGAGTCACAGCCGCAGAATAGTGGTGATGGCGGAGGAGACATGATGTCAAAAATGAGGAAACTGTCACAACGTCAATCTGGAGTAAATGCTGCCACATCTTCAATGCTTCGATCGCTTCTGGAAAATAGCGAGGGGATGCGGCCGGGTGCAGGTGATATATCGTCCGATGGTGAAAGGATGCGGGTGGAAGCTGCCCGAAAAGCGGCAATGGAACGTCAACAGGAGATTGCTGATGAACTTGAGAAGTTACAGAAAATGTATGCGGGTGATAACACAAATAGTCATATTGTAAAGCGTCTTGAAGAATTAAAGCAGGAAGCACAGCGTCTTACGGAGATGTTTAAGGCGCCATCTGCGGTACTTGAAGAAAAACAGAATGTGTTTTTGAACAGAATGCTGCAATCTGCGCTTTCTGTAAACAGACAGGATGAAGAAAAAGAGGATCGAAAATCTGAATCTGTAAAGACACCGTTTTTTAAACAACGTGGTACAGCGATACAGGTACCGGCAACTCCTGACGCTTTTTATTTGATGAAACGAAAAGCACTTCAGGGAAATTTTCCTGAGACATATCGTAGTGTGATCAATGCATATCTTGATTCTTTAGGGGTGCTGTATTTTAAGAGTAGCCAGGATTCAGAATCCAGTAGGCAGTAGGTCAAAACCGTTTTTCTTTGCTACTGGCTACTGGATTCTTTTTACTACTCACAATTAATCCGGTTCCTGATCTTATACTCATCATTTCTAAACTGATGAGTCATCATTTCGGCAAGAAAACCGAATGATAAGAATTGAATGCCAACAATGATACTCCCAAGTGAGAGAAGTATCAGCGGTCGGATGCGCATTTGCTGTGTGACAATCCATTCAATGCCAAAATAACCTAAAACTCCTGCACCGAGAATGATTGCGAAAAAACCGATCATTCCGAAAAAGTGAAGCGGACTTTTCAAGTACCGTTTCAGAAACAGGAGCGTGAGCATATCGAATATGCCGTGAAAGAACTTACTGAATCCATATTTTGATTTACCGAATTTACGTGCATGATGCGGAACCGGAATCTCGGTTACTTTGAAACCATCCCAATGTGCAAGTGCCGGTAAATAGCGGTGACGGTCTCCGTAGATCTCCAATGATTTAGCCGCTTCCGATTTATAGGCCTTGAATCCGCAATTAAAATCGTGAAGCTTGATACCTGCGAGTATGGAAGTGATCAGATTCCAGAGCCTGGATGGAGCTGTAAAGGTAATAGGATCATAGCGTTTTTTCTTCCAGCCGCTGACAAGATCCCATCCTTCATTCAATTTGTCAAGCATTGATGGAATCGCTTCAGGATCGTCCTGAAGGTCCGCATCCATGGTGATAATTATTTCACCGGATGCCGCCTTAATACCTACACTAAGCGCTGCAGATTTCCCGTAGTTACGGGTAAACCTGATTATCCTGATTTTATTACCATACTGACTATATAGGGTTTCCAGAATTGAAAATGATTTATCCGTACTTCCATCATCAATGAAAATAATTTCGTAGGAATCATCAGACTTACTGAATACATCATCAATAGCTTTTACAAGCAATGGAAGACTTTCCTCTTCATTGTGCAGAGGAACTACGATTGATATAGTACTCATGGCTTCCCTTTTGTCATTTTGGTAGTGTAAAAAAATGGCCGTCAGCCGGCCATTTCTGATTCATACAGCGCAATTCCGAATTACTTCTGTGGAGCTTCAGGCTGCGGTGCAGACCCCTGCTGCTCTTTTCCTTTGTAATTCTGCAGTTCTGAGAGCCGATTTTTGTATTCGGCATTATTTGGGTCAATTTCGAGTGCTTTACGCATCTCTGTTTCTGCTTCGCTAATCATGCCGTTTTCAACCAGAATCTCATACATCAATATACGAGGTCTCCAGTCAGTTGGAACGATCCGTTTACAGCGTTCAAGCATATCAATTGCAAGATCAAGATTCTCTTTGATTTTAGCCTGCTTGTCGGAGATGATAGTTTTAATACTGTCAGATACATCACCTTTGGCCTGAAGCATTGCTATTTCTGCTTTCGCGATAGCAATTGGTTGACGAATCGCGAGTGCAATCTGAATATAGCTTGCTTCATAGTTGGTGAGAAGGCTTGATGACGTCTCGTTGAGATTTGCTTTTCCATTTTCAAGGTTAGTGTATCTGTAAACTTCGGTCATCAGTTTTGCAGAACGCTGAATATCAATCTTTTCCTCCTCCGGAACAGGTTTTGGCATAACGCGATAAACAAGCCCTTCAAGTTTAAGATATGGACCGAGTCCCATCAGGACATCATCCCCGACGGATGTAACAAAATAAATCGGTTTTCTCCAACGGTTTGCATCAACAATATTGAGTACCATCTGATCCTGAACCTTGAGAACACGCATCTGTTGAACCGATGGCAGAATGACGTCAATACCGGCACCTTTTAAGGTGAATGGTGTAGGTTTATCAAACGGATTCAACTGAGCTTCCATTTTTTCTATCTGGTCATCAGTGAAAGAAATCGGAACTTTTGGTTCAAAATTTTTCATCTGAAGAATATACCACGATGTATTTACAAGGCTAAGATTGACAATACGAACATCTGTACGGATTCCATAGGCTTCCTGAAGAGCCCAGAGAGGGAAGGTATCATTGTCGCCATTTGTAAATAATATACCATCCTTTTCACAGGAGTTAAGGAGATTATAGGCGTAGTCATACGCTACCCAGTCCCCCTTTCTGGATATATCTTTCCAGTTGTTAACAAGGGGAAGTGCCGGTGATGCAATCAAAAGAATCGACAGAATCGGTGCAATTGTGGTACGGAGGGTTTTGTCCCTATTGGAAAACAGAGAGTGAAGAAGTGCAATTGCAGCAAGACCAATAAACATTCCATAATACATGAATGCTGCTGCATAGAAGTAGTCACGAACACGAACCTCCCGGTGAACGGTGGGCATCGGACCCGGTTTGCCGGCTTTAACCCAGTACTCATACTCTGCCCGCTCGGGTCGTAACCCATCAGCAAAGTTCATGTAGAAAACAAGCACCACTGATGTAATCAGAAACAGAACTGAAAGGAATATGGCAAGTTTACGATCCCTTTTGTAAAGATATAGCAAGCCATAAAACATAAAGAACGTCGGGATCAGATAAATAATCAGTTTTATAAAGCCGCTGCCCGCATTTGTTTCCATAAAGTTAACTTTTGCATCATCTTCATGCAGCTGATAGAACTGTGTAAGGTGGAAACCACCGTAACCCATTCGTTCTTCAATTCCGAACTGATGCGCCCAGGTGCCACGACGCCAGAACATGCGTTTAAACATGCTTTCATCACCATACTGTTTGCGTTCGAGGTATTGTTTGAATGCCGGCCAGGTGTATGGAGCGTTTTCATTAATATTGGGATTCAGCGACGCACGTATCGGAAGATAAAGATGTGAAGAGAATCCAAGTACTGCAACAGTGGATAGCGCAAGACAAAACCCCCATTTTTTTCTATTCTTTGAATCAATAAATGTAGCAGCCAGTGTAATAAGAATCGCGATTGGTCCGGTGAAAATAAAAAGCGTAAGATCTTTAATAACCAGTCCAAGAAGTATAACAGTAATCCATAGGCGCCAGTCGTATCTTTTCTCTTTGTCAATAAGCAGGACATAGAAAAACATCGGGGGCAGAACAATCATTGAATACATATGGATTGAAATACCGAGAAAGCTTGAGAAGGCCATAAGGATAAGTAGTTTATCCCTGTTGGGATCTTTGCTTTGTGACCAGGCAACGGATAACCATGTTGCAAACGCCACAAAGAGCATTGCCACATTTGCTTCAGACTGCTCAACAGCACTGAACCAGAATGTTTTTCCGAATACTGCAAAAAGGCCGCCAACAAATCCACCAGTGTAAACAGCAATACGTTTCCAGGTTGTATCAGGTGTTCCGACAATTGCGAGGCCGGCTCTTACTGCGGTTAAATAAATGACTACAGCAGTCAGTGCACTGCACAATACAACAAAAAGATTCATTCTGAAGCCGACATCTGCCACAAAAGGAGAAAGAAGAATGCTTGATACCCTGAACAGTATCATAAGTAAGGGATTCCCTGGAGGATGTGGAACTCCTAATGATTCACCGCATGAGACATATTCTCCGCAATCCCAGAATGCCACTGTCGGCTGGGCTGTGAGAAAGAAAACGACAAAAGAAATCGCAAATACAAGCAAAGCAAAAATGGTGTTGTTTCTGCTGTGAATTTTTTCCATCGGGAATTCCTTTCAGGTATATACTTTACAATGGTGTTAATGTACAAGATAAAAAATGATGTCTGTTTAGTATGTTACTTTTTACTTTTTTTGTGTATAGAATCGATTACGCCATTAACAAACTTGCTGCTATCATTTGTACCAAATGTTTTTGCAAGTTCAACTGCTTCGTCAATAACAACCTTTACAGGTACATCAGAAAAAAATGTCAGTTCAGCAACAGCGAGCCGAAGGATATTTCTGTCAATAGCAGCCATTCTTTTCAGTTCCCAGTTCGCAGCCCGTTCCTGAATCGTTGAATCTATCTGGTCAAGCGATTCATACACATGGCTTATCAGGTCTTTTGCATAGCTAACGATTTCAGGTGAAAGTGCACTTGATTCAGCAATTTCACGAAGCATTGATGTCCATTCGGATGTTTTTCCGACTTCACAGGCATACAGTGTCTGTAGTGCGAGTTCCCGGGATTTGTGTCTGTGTTTAAAGGGGTTTTCGTTTTTATTATCGTTATTGCTCATTATCATTCCTAAAGCCTGATTACTATCAGGCAATTCATAAAAGACATAGTATTCAAAGGCGACTGAAAATAGAGTTTGATTTTTTACAGTAAGTACGTATTTGTCATTACTGTATTTTTGAAAAAAGATCAACCATTTCAATGGCACTCAATGCAGCATCCCAGCCTTTGTTGCCGGCTTTTGTTCCTGCACGTTCAACTGCCTGTTCAATTGTGTCTGTTGTCAAAACTCCAAAAATAACCGGAAGATCCTCATCGAGACTGACTTTTGCAATTCCTTTTGAGACTTCAGAGGCAACATAGTCAAAGTGAGGTGTGCTTCCTCTGATAACAGCGCCAAGACAGATAACAGCATCAAACTGTTTAGTTCTTGCAAGACGTTGTGCTGCAATGGGTATTTCGTAAGCGCCCGGTACCCATGCAAGTGTGATTGTTTCTTTATCGGCACCATGACGGATCAGGCAGTCATACGAACCTTCGACGAGTTTGCGTACAATAAGTTCATTAAACCGGCTTGCAATAATACCGAACCGTTTGCCGCTGGCGTTGAGAAGACCTTCAATCACGGTTGACATATAAAACCTCCTTCGAGCAGATGCCCCATTTTTTCTTTTTTAGTACTGAGATATTTTGCATTTTCTTTACGTGGGGATATTTCAAGCGGAATTCTTTCTACTACTTGTAAACCATATCCTTCAAGGCCAACAATCTTGCGTGGATTATTAGTCATCAATCGTATCTTTTTTACT
>CAYMGX010000150.1:0-9736 GCA_964390065.1 uncultured Fibrobacter sp.
ACCATGCCCAAAAAGCCTGCATTTGTAAAAACAATCGTTACCACTGAATTACAGCGCAGGATTGCTGAGGAGTATGGTGCAGTATGCTATGATACCCTGACAGGTTTTAAGTACATTGGTGAAAAAATCCGTGAGTTTGAAAGTCAGCCTGATGGACCAAGTTATCTTGTTGGCGGTGAAGAAAGCTATGGATATCTCGTAAACACAGAGGTTCGTGATAAAGATGCGGTCAGTGCTGCCACAATGACTGCTGAGTGTGCACTCTACCATGCAAGTGAGGGACGTACATTGTTTGATCAGTTGCGCATTCTCTGGAAGAAACATGGTTATTATCAGGAAGTTTTAATCTCAAAAACGTTTAAAGGGGAAGCCGGTCTGAAGAAAATGAATGAACTGATGGATTCATTACGGAATAATCCGCCGGAGGTTTTTGCCGGTCAGCCACTTCAGATGATACGGGATTATAAGAATGGATCAACCTGGTATGTAAAGGATAAGCAAAGCCGCAACGATATTGCACTGCCATCATCGAATGTACTTCAGTTTGTTCTCCAGGATGGATGCATTGTTACCGCGCGTCCATCAGGTACAGAACCTAAAATCAAATTCTATGCATCTTGCAGATGTGATGTGTCTGATGATCTCGACGATGCTATTAGCAATGTCAGAAGAAAAATCGACGCAATAACGGATGCCTTGAACAAAATTGACTAATGCAATGTGATAACGGGATATACAGCTTACTGTATATCCTCTGTTTCAATCAGACATGATATTTCTAAAATGGTGACCTGCAGGAAAATAGCTCTTTAAGATACCCGGCAATTCAACCCGGTGGACAGATGACAGTCACTTTTTATATGGAGAAGTGTTGATGCAGTTAAAAAAACTGAGCGCTCTATCGAATGCGGTTGCTCAATGTGCGGTTATGTTACTTATGGTACATCAGTTTGCTTTTAGTAAAGCAGAGGAACAAAAACAGCGATTATCATTACGTCAGGTTGCAGTAAAGAATATCGCATATTCATCAACCGGTAAATATTTTGCTATTCCAAATTTCATTACAACCGGCAGTGTCGGTGTATTCACTGTTGCTCCAAACGGTACAATCGCCAAAGTTCCAACCCGTTTCACGGATAAGGATTTTTACAGGTCACGGGGTGTTTTCTATTATGCAGGAAAAAAAGATACTCTGACCGATATGGTTTTTATTCCTCTTCAGGAATTTTCAAAAGGGTACACTGTATCATTTGCAAACAAAGCAGATACACTGGTCATTTGCGGTAGTGACAAAATTTCAATCTACACGATGGAAAATTTATCGCTACTAAAAACGATAGATTTAAAAGGTGTATCAAGGGCAATTTTCTCCACTGATAACTCGATGATTGCAGCGGTTGCTGAAGGAAAGTTGTATTTACTGAAATCACCTGATCTTTCATCAATAATAACTATTGAGCCTGATAATGGATGCAGGTTTGCCGATATCTCCTTTTCATCGGACAATCGTTTTTTTGCAGCCTATGAGCATAAAAATCAGATGCTTGATTATTCTTCACGTGTACGAATATTTACAACCGATAATGGCAACGAAGACAGACGTTTACCTTGGCTGAATGAAAAATTAACAACAGAACCCGGAAATCATTTTCCGCTCATATCGTACCTGCCATCAGACAGTGCGCTTGCAGTAACACTTGAGAAGACTATGTTTGCAAAAGTAATGGTACTAAAATCGGTTGATGGTACAATACTAAAAGAATTTAAAGGGGCCTGTCACGCAGTCTCAGTCAATAACGGTTTGTTTGTGGCAGGGAACTCTATTTACAATGTAACAAATTGGGAAAAAACCGGTGAAATCACCGGTGCAGTTACAAGCATGTCGTTTGCCCCGGAATCCCCTGATCTTATCGTCACGACACCTGATAAAGTGATCCGTTATAAAATTACGCCTGGAAACTAATCTGAATCTGAAAACAAAAAGTGGTACAGTTGGTTCGCAGAACATTGAAAAACAGTGTTCTGCGTCAATTAATTAGGTTGCTTTACTTTCGAATGCAAACGCTCGACCTGAAGACAAAATGCTTCAATACGGGCTTCAATGATCTGAGGGAACGGGTTTCCATCCGATTCAATCGGTAAAAACGGGAGCGATTGAATATCAAGTTCTGCGACAGATGATGATTTGTCAAGTTTTTGTTTCATCTCAGTGGTTGCATCCGCTGAAAGAACCGACTCGATCACGCGTGTGGGCATACAGGCGAACGGGCCTATGGAGATCACCCCGTGTGTATGATAAACAATGTCTTTAAAAAATCCGCCAACTGCGAGAATTGATTCTCCTCTGAACCGCATATCAAAAAAGTTGCTTCCAAGCTTTACGATATTGTCAATATTGATAGTCTCATATTCAAAAAGCCCGGATGCAGCCATGATTTTTTTTATCTTTTTTTCGAAAACATTCTGAACAACAAGCTTTGTTTTGAATTGTATCCATTCCCTGAAATTGAAATTTGATTCGTAAATTCCCTTTTCGATAATGTAATCTACATATTTTGTCCACTCAAAGAAATGTGAACGTTTAACGACAATGTCACGTTTTTCGAGTGTTTCAAGCAGGTTCTGGCATGAAAAGTAATCACGCCGGACAAAAATTTCACCCATTAACGATACTTTCCGCGCGTTGACAAGAGAGCATTTCAGGGGAATTGACCGTAATTGATCAACAACAGACTCTAATAATTTGTAAAGTTTTCCTGATTGTTTGTTTTCAAAGAGCGTGACGATTCTGTTCCACTGCTCCTCAAAAACCGAAAGTGCTTTTATTTTGTCAATTGCCAGGACAGAAAGTGCATTTTTAATATCCTCCATGACATCTGCAATGATAAAGCCTTTTAAAAACGGCAATCGTTCAAGTGGCTTGAATGCTTCATATACATACCCTTTTTCGGCAGTAAGGCTAAACACTGAAACGTTGTCGAGCCGGTTCTTCTTGATCATTTCATTAAGAAATACCCTGTATTGCGGGAACCGGCAGTTGCCTGGTGTAAAGGGCATGAAATATGCAACAAGCTCTGATGGATCGGTGCGATGTTTCAAATACTTTAAAACTCCTCCAACAGTCAACTGTAAAGGAAGACATTCTTTACATGATGAATTACCGCGTCCAAGTTTCAACGCTTCGTGGTCGTATACAGGAATAGCACTTGATCTCACACCAACACCTCTGAAACTTGCTGCAAGAATCTCGCTGCTCAGCCGACCCATTGATGGTATCAGAAGGTGTACTCTTTTATCAAGAAATGATACCATTTTACTATCTGATGTGACAAAATGAGGTATTGTACCTTTATAGGCAATCCGTGCCGGTGTAAACGGTTTTGCAGCACTGTCACCCTTGCTGAGTTCGCGGTACTTGTTTACAATGTCAAGAAATGCTTCAATACGGGTATTTACTCCGGCATCAGCAGTGTGGCTATCAAGTTCAAGTGTCAGCGATGGTTTGCTTTTCATAATATCACGAAAGTACCCGACAATAAATGAATCCGGACCGCAACTGAAATTGGTAACAAATGATCCGAAAAGTTGTGGGTGCTTTTTGACATATGAAGAAACTTTAAGAAGATTCTGTCCAAGTGCCCAGCACATATCCTCATGGCATTCCTCTTTCTCGAAGGGAAGCATATCCCATGGGAGAACCATGCAGCCACGGGATGCAAACTTTGATGGTATTCCCATATTTGCTTCAACTGCAAAGGCATTGTATGGTCTTCCAAACAAAACGACAGCCATTGTTTTGGGATCTGCTTTTAATTTGTCAAGAGCGATTTTCCCATGCTGTTTCAGTTCATCAGAAAACTCTTTTTGTTTTGCAACACCACACATATATGCCTGTTCAGCTTTTTTCGGATCTGTACCAAACGATGCCGCAAGTTTGACAAACTCCTCTTTTTGTGAATCATAGCCAAAAGTAAAGTCAAGAAGCGGGGTTACCAGTGTACAGTTTTCAGGAATGTCCTTTCGGAATGCACTTTGTATATAATACGATTCACTCTGAAGCAGTACGCAGGTACTATGATGTTCCCGTGTAGGGTTAATACTGTTGTCAACATGTAATCCCATTACTTTGGGAAGAAAGATGTAATCAGTTTTCTTTTTAAGAAGGTTATAGAAACATCCGTGTGCAATTTCTCCGGGAAAACAAAATGATGATCTGCGGCGTTTTACACCCTCAGGATCGACGTCATCGGAAAGAACGACAGAAATTCCAATATTCGCAAAAAAGGTACTGTACAGCGGTAATAAAAGATTGGTCAGGTAGGTACGCGGAATACCGATAGTTGTTGCATTGCTGTCATTTAGCGTTGCGAAGTATTTATTGAAAAGCAGATCCTGACGAATCCTGACATAATCAAAGTCATTACTGTTGTACGATACATGATGCAGCATGTTGTAATACTTGTTGCATGCTCCACCGAAGGGGTATTTCTTATTGTTAACCGTAATCATGTTGATGGTACACGCACGATCGCAATGTTCCGTACCGCCTTTACAAACAAAAGAATTGCCGATTTCCAAATCGCGGTTGATCAGCTCTTTCAGATCAAATGATGATTTACTGATAAGACCGGCATGTATTCTGTTCCTCAGTTCCATCGCAACACCGAAGGCACCAATAAGGCCCGGTTCCGGAGGAACAATGATCGGACGTTCCAGAAGATTTGCCATTGCAAGCGGGACCGCTTTATTGTAACACACACCGCCCTGCATGAATATTTTTTTACCGACCGGGCGCTGACCCTTTACCCGATTGACATAATTCATACAGATTGAGTAGACAAGACCGGCAACGATATCTTCCCGGGAGATTCCCTCATGAGTAGCTGTTTTGATATCGGAACTGATAAACGCCGCACACTGATCATTGAAGTTTGGCGGGTTCGTACCTTGTAAAGCAATGGTTGCAATTTCCTTACAATCAATACCGAGACTCTCTTTTGCAGACTCTTCAAGAAAGGATCCGGTACCAGCGGAGCAGGCCTCGTTCATAGCATAATCGGATGGTACGCTATTGGTAAGATAGGTGTACTTCGCATCCTGTCCGCCGATTTCTATAATGGTGTCAACTTCGCTGTCAAAAAATGCAGCTCCTGTTGCATGCGCAATGATCTCATTGATAATTGCGTCTGTCTGTGCATGAAGTCCTGCGATCTGACGCCCTGAGCCGGTAGTGGCAAGACCGCTTATCATAACGGGTACGTTAATTTGTTTGTCTATCGCGGCATAACACTCACGGGCAGCTTTTACCGGATTCCCGTTTGTACGGAGGTAAACAGACGCAAGTATTGAATTATCTGAAATTCTCAGTAAAACAGCTTTCGTTGTTGTCGAGCCGACATCAAGACCAAGGATACATTCATCATTGGGCTCAGCTGCTGAATTGACAAGCGTTCTGAACTCAACATTCGAACTTCCTTGGTGCAATGGTGGCAGAAAACTGAAGGAACTTTTCCCCGGTTTGAAAAAAGATTTCTGGTTGAATGCGCTGCATGATTTCTTTATGAGTGCGTAATACGCTGCACCAAGTGCTTCGAATACATCTGCGTATTGTGGAATAGTCAGTTTTTCAACTTTTTCAGCAATGTAATCCATAACAACTTTGTTTTTCGTTACACCACCGATAGCCAGTATTTTTTTAGTTTCAACTTTTCCCAATAGGTCAAGTACCTTTTCAGACATCATACGGGAAAGTCCGGCAGCTACTGAACCGACCGGAACACCTTTGTTGAGAGCATGTGTACAGTCGCTTTTACAGAAAACGGAACATCGCCCGGACACTTTATAATGTTCCGACTTTGTTGCTTCCTCAATTGCTTCCTCAACGCCAATATTCATGCGCCGTATTTGCTGAAGAAAAAATTCACCGGTTCCTGATGCGCACTTGTTTCCTGTTTCTACGTTGGAAATTGCTCCATCTTTATTCAAAAGGAACGCAATGAAATTTTCAGCGCCAAGACTGACAAGTGCACTGTATTGATTGGTAATCTGTTTCTGTGATGAAATGTATTGAAGTCCGTATTCGATTGATTCTGCTTCTGTAATTGACGGAATCGTACTTGTATCACGGAATTTTCTTCCTGTTAACATTCCGTAATCATATCTTTCCGGATCAAAGCCGGAAGTAAGTTTTAAAAAGGTATCCTGAGGATTACTTTCGTGGTGAACGACGGTAATACGACCAACCGAAATGATTCCAT
Source organism: uncultured Fibrobacter sp. (assembly GCA_964390065.1). Taxonomy (GTDB): domain Bacteria; phylum Fibrobacterota; class Chitinivibrionia; order Chitinivibrionales; family Chitinispirillaceae; genus JAAZBG01. The sequence goes on from CAYMGX010000150.1 coordinate 6,258, forward strand.
TATTTTCAAGTAGTTCTACTGCTTTAATGTTGGATGCACCAACACAAATGCCCAATGATGAAGTTGCCATGATCCTGCCTATGTGTAAAAGAGGCTGGTAATGCAATCATAAAATCAAGAGATTTTATAGTACTAATAAATACTGCATTGTGGTACAGTGAGTAAAGATCAGTTGAGTGCTAACCAGCAAAATCGGGAAAAATGTAAAAATGATGGTTCGTGCTAAAGAGCACGAACCATCATAGATTACTTCTGTTCTATACTTGCATCAAGAACCGCCTGTGCTTTTTGAGCTTTCACAAGGCCATCCTGAGAGAGCGCAATTGCAACAATCGCAGTTTCCTGAGAGCCCTCTTTGAGGATCTCTTCGCCATAGTAATTTGTCAGTTTGTATTCACGCATGATAAATTTCCTGGAACTAACCTTGTTGCCCTCTATGTCAAGAACAAGGTCACCGCTCTCACCCGTTTTAAGCTGAACTTTGCGCCCAAAGTCATAGATATAGTCAATGCTGTCAAGAACGATTCTGCGTTCTTCACCGTTGCTAACAAAAAGAAGTGTCGGAAGGCAATCCACTTTTCCTTTAGTACCATAACCATTGCCCTCAACATATCCTGATGAAATAAGTTGAAGGTTTACTGTGGCCTGAACAGGTACATCACCTTCTCCGGGAATCTTACGGGTCAGGTTGACATCAAAACCGCCGAGATAGATCACCCAGAATTTTGCCACGCCAGTTTTATTGACATTATTTACATAGAATATTTTTTTTTCCAATATGTTGCGGGCAAAGCCAGACGAGAATGCAAGGGCAAGAATTGAAACTGCAAGGATAAGTTTTCTTGAAAACATTAAAAACCTCCAAAATATGAAATGAAGTTTATTAAACAGTTATTTCTCAATAGACGAAGGATCATCACTAAACCGATCAGGGTATAATATACGCTTTTGCCCTTCGAATTACTATCAATTATAGCAGGTGGCATGAACTTTAAGACATCACTTTTTATGATGAAGCAGTACTTCTTTCCACAAGCCGCTATGCGGATCTCTTACCAGCTTAAGATGTGGCGTCTCCCCGCCATCAAAGATAGTAAGCTCTTTTTCTGAAATTATTGTTTTCCCGTGAATGGTATGCGACAGATTTCTGACTGTCCTGTATTGAAGCATAAGAAAGTCTTTCATGGTATCAAAGTCTTTGCGTTTTTCATCAAAGGTAAAAAAGAGTGTGCCGATATTAAATTTCTTTAACGTTTTGTAGATTTCAATTGGAAGGTCCCGAAGCTGACGGCGTTTTTCAAATTGATGTTTAACATAAATTGATGATTTGTCACTAAAAAGGACATAATAGAATTTTGCTTCAGGAAAGAGTGTTTTCAAAGGTTTAAACAGATTCTCCACCAGATCGTTACAATCGACATTGATTTTCTCAAGCTTGCTTTCAAGGACGAGAATGTATCGTTGTCCTTTATAGCGATAATCAAAAAAACCATCCAGTTCCTTGATGTTTTCATACCCGTATTTACCGTGGCCGGAATGTTTGAGGATAATAAGATTAGGGTATTTCTGAATTTTTAAAATATAGTTATCAGTATGCTGAACAATAAAATCCTCCCGGTTTTTTGGATCAAACCGCTTATCGAAAATCCCACCGGTTTTGCCCTCTTTGTGGAAATGTTTCAGAAAGTTTTTCATGACGCGGCGGGAAATCCGTTCGGCAATTTCTCCAAGCAGATTACCGGTTGCCTTGGTATCATAAGGATAGGGGCTGTTGAAAAGGTCGTGACCGGTAAAAAGAGGATAGTCAGAGTGAGAAATTTTGTAACTTATGATTGTCTTATCAAGTGTATCCTTACTATCATTAACCCGGTCATTCAGATTGCACAGTTTCCATACACCACCAACACCATGATCACGCTTGGTAGAGTAAATAGGGAGTGCATCAGGGTCTTTAGGACTGGGATTCCAGAGAACCGGCTGATAACTGATAAATGGATCATCATCGGCTTTTGTCATACTGTGTTTTAGTGTGCTCATATAGTAAACATACACCATGGAATATGTTTTGTCAATTCAATGGGTGAATATACCGGAATATACTATGCACGATATTGACGCTAAAGAAATTCCGGAAGGGAACGCTGCTGTATACGGAGACAACAGGCGTAATAAAAAACAGAGATGAATAAATTCGTTCATCTCTGTTTTAGTATGAAAATTGATTAAAAACACTCAAAAGTATGCCAATCGCCTGATCGGTGATTGTTATACGGTGATCTCAATTTTTCGTGGTTTCTGTTCCTCAAGCAAAGGAATGCGTAATTCAAGAACCCCATTGTCAAGCGATGCAGAAACGGCTTCCCGGTTGTAGGAATCTCCAAGGCTGAATGCCCGGTAGTAACAGCCTTTGGAAAATTCACTAAGAACAGGATTGTCAGGTGCCTGAAACGATTGTCTGCCTTTTACAGAAAGAATATTGTTTTCGTCAACTTTAATCGTTACATCACCTTTACTGACTCCTGGCATGTCAATAACAGCAATAAGGTGGCCGGTTGTTGTGTATATATCTGCAGCCGGAGTAAAATACCTTTCGTTCTGCGCTGTTTCAGATGCTGTCTTGTGTAAATTGTTTGACATAATGATCTCCTTTATCACAAATTGTTGAATGCTCAGTTAATTGTAATAGTTTTCGGTTTAACTTCATCGGACTTTGGAAGTACAATCGTAAGTACACCATTAACAAGTGTCGCACTTATTGCTGAATCATTAATTTTCACCGGTATGGTGAACGATTTTTCAAAATTGCCGTTTGTACGCTCATTCAACAATATTCTGTCGCTGTCAGTGTAATTGACTTTGTTTTTTGTACCTTTAATAGTCAGAGTAGCATTTTCGAAAAGAATAGAAACTGAATCTTTGGAAACGCCCGGTACTTTTGCAATTACCGTTATAGCATCAGCCGAATCATAAGCGTTTACTAAAGGGTATGCATAACGGCTACTCGAATTGTTAAGTAGTGCGTCAAGGCTGTTTCTTAAAAAGTTAACAGATGAAAGTGGACGATACGTGCAAACCATAATGACCTCCTTAAAGAAATAACTTATAATTATTTAGTTTTTGTTCCTTTGGACTTCAATTTAAAGGTACGCTGCACATTCTGAGTTGTTATAGTACTTTATTCGTACCTTTTAATTTAAAACCTCAAAAAATTTACAATTGATTATAAAGCAACAGCTGTGCCAGATGGTGATGGTTCCTTGTTTTATATACCAGGTAGGGGGCGGTAATCATTATGTTATTAAAATAGATGTGAAATAATTGCGGTTTTTGATGGTTGTATGAGTACAGGATGATTGCGAATAATTGACATACAGGTGGACCGTACCTTCAAACATTGGAAATTCGTTTCATGGGGTGAAACAGATGTTTGAAAATGAAACCCATAGTATGGATGATACAAAACGTACAACAGAACAGGA
>CAYMGX010000151.1:0-9631 GCA_964390065.1 uncultured Fibrobacter sp.
GCATCTTTTGACCGTAAACACTCCTTGAAACCAAAAATCACCCTGTCAGGAAGTCCCCAGCGGATCCCTATCAGGTAGGACAAAAACTTGTGATCATAGAACCAGATACTGTCTGCGCTCTTTGCAAACGAGACCTCGTTACGCTTACAATTATCAAGTACCTGTTTGAATAAATATGGATAGTACTGACGCATAAACAATAATCCAATGTTACTGAGAAGTCCGGCAAGATAGGACGAATCAGGATCGGGAAAATTCGCAAAAACCGCAATTGCATCAGCAAGCATTGCTACTGCAATTATATTTTTCCAGAAAAGTGGATAATCAAATGATGTATATGGGTAGTCGCTTCGGTATTTTCCAATCATTTCGATCGCAAAAACCAGCTTTTTAACCGTTTCAAGACCAAGGTGAGTAATCGCCTGCTGCACTGTTTTGATCTGCTGGCCACGAGAATAATACGCACTGTTGGAAACTTTCAGAATGAGTGCTGCAATAGTAGGATCCATATTAATATAGTAAGCTGCTTTTGCTGAATTAAAATTCTGATCGTTAATTGCATCAGCAAGTGCAATTGCAATATTTGGTGCTGAGCCTATATGCTCCGCGTTATCGATGGTATGTAAAAGATGATATTCGTCCATTAACTCATTCCTAAATGTAAACTTTACGCTAATAACTATTGTAAGCCCATAAATCGGGCATACCTTATGCGACTTTTCTATTATTACATTCCGGCAAATAAAATTGAAGCCTTTTTTCGTTTTCATGATACTTTTTTTTAATAACGATGCATTGCAATGATCTTGATAAATATTCATGTATCATCAGACCATACTGCCCTGAATTATATTACACTTACATACAATAATCCTGTTCATGAACCAGGAAGTGCACTATGCCAAAATCAGCCGGATATGTCAGCCCTCAATACCTTAAAATGATTGCAGAAATCGTTCGTACATTCAAAGTATCAACCTATGATCTTATGAATATAAAAAAAGGCGATACTGTTCTTGATATTGGATGCGGTCCGGGATCCGATACCATTCACCTTGCAGAATATGTAGGGAGCAATGGAAGAGTGTTTGGAATCGATATTATGGCAGTTTTTATGCATCGGTAGGTTCTGTTATCGTTGTTGCAGAAAAGTAATCATTCAGATCTTACTCATTCGGACGACTATCCGGATTTCAATACTATAACTGGATAACGGGCGAATCATAATTCGCCCCACCAATCTACCCGCATAAATAATATTCTACAATATGAATGAAAAACAACATTTTTCCTTATACATTCACATCCCTTTTTGTGCAGCGAAATGCAGCTATTGTGATTTCTATTCCCGCAAAGGTACCGATGACGAGATCCGATTATATTGCGATGCACTGCTGAAAGAACTTGATACCTGCCGGGCAATCCACAATCTTGACAACTTCAGAGTATCCTCCATATTTTTCGGGGGTGGAACGCCATCCATTCTTAATCCCCACATCGCTGAAATGTTGTGTATTGGTATCAAAGAACGAATAACACTTATTGACAATGCGGAATGGTCTTTTGAATGTAATCCCGATTCTTTCAGTACTTCCCTTGCCGAAACACTCTACGCCTGCGGTGTCAATCGTCTCTCGTTTGGCGTACAGTCACTGCATGACAATGAACTCCATGCACTTGGCAGAATCCACAATGTGCAACAAGCTCTTGACATATTGCAATCTGAAAGTATATCAAAATTCAATTCTGTAAATGCAGACCTGATGTACGGAATCCCGTATCAGACTGTGGAATCATTTTTAGTTTCGCTGCAAACGATATGTTCTATCAGTACCATTAAACATATTTCTGTTTATGAATTGACTTTATGTGAAAATACCCCCTTTGGTAAAATGCGATCATCCCTGCAGCTCCCCGATGATTCAAACACTGACACAATGACATCCGAGCTTTTCGCATACCTTCATACTCGTGGATTTGAGCACTATGAGATTTCGAATTTTGCTAAAAGCGGTTTCAGATGCCGACACAACGAATCCTACTGGAACCACAGCAACTATATCGGCCTGGGTGCATCAGCGCACTCATTTTTTAATCGTACCCGCTGGGCAAACGTTGCTGATATCGCACACTATTGTGCGCAGATTCAGGAAAAAGGCTCTGCAACAGACTTCTCAGAATATATTGACAATCAAAAACTCGCATCAGAAATGATCTTTCTCGGACTTCGTCGTGCGGACGGCATTAATGAATTACACTACCAAAATAGTACCGGAGAGATATTTGCTTCTGACAGCAACAAACCATTGCTTGACAAGTGTGTCAAATCAGGTTTACTTACCTATACTGCTCCATTATGGAAACCGACTGAAAAGGGAATGCTCTTTGCAGACGGGATGGCATCAAGCCTGTTTCAAACTATTTGATAAATATGCACTAAAATCTTTTCTTTTACAATGCATTGAATCAAATATCCTTACTACAACACAAAAGGGAATGAACAAATCACTCACGAATTTGGTGGAATTGCCGTTTTTAATTACTTCTCTATTTCAAGCTCTTTAAGCTTTCGTGACAAGTTGCTCTGGGCCATTCCAATAGCTCTTGCTGTAGCAGTAATATTCCAGGTATTTTTTTCAAGGGCTTTTCTCAGAAATTCCTTTTCAAACTGAATTCTGGCAATTCTAAAATCCATCATCGTTTCATTCCCATCTGCATACATCATTACAGAATCATCATTTACATTGTGATTTATGCTTTCCAGACGTTTTTCCCGTTGTGCATCAATAGCATCACACGTAATTTCATCATGATCAGTATAGACCGCGAGTCGTGTAATCAGATTTTTCAGCTCCCGTACATTTCCCGGATACTCTATTTCCACAAGCAGATCACGTGCACCTCTTGAGAATTTTTTTGTCATGCCAAGTTCTTTACATATTTGCATTAGAAAATGTTCTGCGAGTGGAACAATATCCTCTCTTCTCTGTGTAAGACCCGGAACCTTAAGAACAAATGCACTTATTCTGTACCAAAGATCATGACGAAACTTTCCTTCCTTTACAAGTAATTCTATATTTTTATGCGTTGCACAAACTATCCGGACATCAACCTTGACATTATCAGTACTTCCAAGTCTTGAAAATATGCCATTTTCAAGTACGCGCAGCATTTTTGCCTGTATCTGTATATCCATATCAGCAATTTCATCAATGAACAGCGTCCCGCCATTTGCTCGTTCAAAACAGCCCTCCCGTTTTTTATCTGCACCGGTAAATGCACCCTTTTCGTGCCCAAACAGCTCATCTTCCGCAAGTGTCAATGGCATTGATGCAGCATTGGTTGCAATAAACGGTCCATTTGACCGCGGGCCATTATAGTGTAAATGACGGGCAAGAAGGTCTTTTCCGGAACCTGATGGTCCCGTGATTACAACAGTTTCCTTTATGTAAGAGAGTTTTGATGCCTGTGTATACAGTTGTTTCATCGCCTGTGAACTCAAAACAAGATCACCATTACCCGTAACCGCCTTCTGGTTCAGTTTCTTCCTGAGTTGAACGCCTTCAAGAGCATTTCTCACACAAGTACGAACCTGTAATAGCCGTAATGGTTTTTCAAGAAAATCATGTGCACCCAGTTTAAATGCTTCTTTTGCAAGTGCTACCGTTCCAAAACCGGTAATCATTACAACGGGCAATGATGGATTGGCAGACTTGATTTTTTTCAGAACATCAATACCATTATCGCTTCCGAGTTTAATATCAATTATAGCCATGTCAATATCAGATGTTAAACCCGTCAGGATTTCTTTTTCATCTGATGCACACACAACGTCATAGCCGTCTTCGGTAAATATCTCCTTTAATGTCAATCTAATTTCAGATTCATCATCAGCCACAAGGATCTTCATTTTTTCCTGCATTGACATAGTATATCCTGCCGTCTTCCTACATACTTGCCTTTAAGAGTTTAATGCATAATGTAACACCGTGATCGCTACTACCTGTTGATGACGTAAGGGTGATTGACCCGTTCATCGATTCTACTAACCGTTTTACAACAGGTAGTCCGAGACCGGTACCACCTTTTTTAAATGTAATATATGGTATCCATACGCGTTCCAGACGTTCTTCCGGAATTCCGCATCCATTATCACGAATACATATCAGTGCATAACTATCCAAATGTTCAACATCAACATACATTGTTGATGCACCCGCCTCAATACTGTTTTTCCAGATATTCAGAAAAATCTGATTTACAAGATGTTTATCCGCAATTACTTGCGCCCCCCCCGTACACACAGTTGTCACTACTTTTTGCATATCATCAGCAATGCTTCTGACTAATTCACCAATTTCAAATTTTGTAAATGATGGCTCTGCATCCCTGGCGAAACTCCTGAAATCATTCACAAGCCGTTCAAGATTGCCTACCTGTAAACTTATTCGTTCTACAAATCTTACTATCTCCTCTCTTGTTATATCACCGCCATTATCAAACCGGTCGGTAACTCTATCAAGAGTCAATTGTATTGGTGTCAGGGGATTCTTAATTTCATGGGCCATAACACGCGCAATGTCCCGCCATGCATTTTCCATACCCCGGGCATGCGCTTTTTCCCGAAGCTTTACAAGCTCTTTCTGCATTGAAATCATAGACATTTCAAGTTTTCCCAGTGCTCCACCCTCTCTATTAACAATCGTTACATCAATGCCGTTTCCTATTTTGTCTGCCGCAACAGCAAGGTTTTTTAATGGCCTTGTTAATTTTCTCAGTGACCACACTGCAAAACAAAACAACAACGCGAATAATCCGATAGCCATCAGTAACATTGCGAAGGACTGTTCTTCAACGATATATGGAATTAAAGCCTGCCATTGACGATTTCTTTCGATAGATAAAGATATTTTCCTGTTAAGTGAGTCATTATCAGTGCTGATAAACGAACGTAACAGTGGCTCAAGATTTGAATCAGCACTTAATTCGAGCGTATTTTTTAATTTGTTGACAAGTACATTTTGGAGAGGAATTGCAACCATTACCAGTAAAAGGATTGCAATAATTATAATTTTCCACTCAATCTCGAGATTCTTGAAAAAATTGAACATTTCAGCTATTACTCTTTTTATCTGTTTCGCTGTGCTGGAATAACGGTTGATGGATCAAAACCAATACTGACTCTCTGTTGCCCCCAGACTCTGCTCATGTCAACAACTTTGTTAAGCCGTTCTGCCTTACTGGGCATAATCGTTACATCAACTTTACATGCACTCGCTCCATTTGGCACTTCAATCTCCCATCGACAATAATCCCGTAACGCCAGATTAATAAGAGCGTAGTCTTTTGACCTCCTGATTGCCCTCTCATTTGAATCGGTAAAGTTATATGTGTAACGTACCATATCAAAATTGAGTGTCCTGAAAAAATATACCGTATCGGATTTATCTGTAAAATGAAGTATCCTGTACTGCAACGGAATACCGGCATCAACAAGCTGCTCAATTTGTTTATTCCAGCCGATATCGAGTTTACATTTAAATATAACCACCTCAGGTGTCCGATAATCATGAAAATCAATACCAATTGAGGCCTTCTCCGTTTGAGGAGAAAGCCAGTGTGCAAAAAACAGAAAAAAACCCACTAATCCGTCACGAACGCCGTTCATTAAACCTTTTTACACTTTCCCAAACTGTCAGGTACTACTACCATGTTTAATTATCTCTGATGAACTCACTTTACTTAAAGTAGTATCGAAACAGGTGTATACAAACCACACTTCCCGCTTCAATCCTACCCGATATTCCCGAGTGTGATTCTAAAGCGAAGGCCGGGAACAACAGTCATAAATCCTTTACATCCAGGAATATCAAACCCATTTACAGAAAAGAGTAATGATCCATTGATATCTGCACCGATATGCATCCAGGGCAGTAGTGTAACGGTAAATCCACTGTGAAGATTAACACCGGAATAAGTAGCTTTCGCTTCTTCTTCATTCTCCTCGATTTCATCGATGGTTGTTTTCCACGGATCACCAGTAATACCTTTAGTAACAGTGAGACTCCCGAAACCTAGTGTTCCGCCGACAAGATAATTCATGTTGTTCTTTACAAATGCTTTTTCAATCATGAAGCCGCCAAAACTATGTGATACACTTAGATATATTGATGTGTCACCTGTTGTTGCGCTTGTAAATTCATACTCACCGGCCCATCCGCTTATACCAATACGGACACCGTTACCAAGACCACCATACGCAGAGCCTCCCATAAGCAGCAGCGGTTTGTAGGAGCCATCAATGTCAGTAAACGAATAACGCCTTAGCGTAAAGTCATTTCTAACCAGTTTCTGTACTGGTTTTGTTGACAATGCAGCGATGATCGGGCTTACAATGATTCCTCCGCCATATCCCTGCACCCTTGACTTTGTTAATGATCTGCTGAATGACTGACTAAAATTTGACAGTTTTTTTGAAATAACGGTCGCATCAATGGTGTCGTCATCATCGTTATCTTTTCTAAGTGTCAATATAACAGTTTTCTTTAAAGAATCAATCCTGTTACCTGTTACAACTGATGTGTCAACCACAGTGGTATCATTTTTTAATGTTTGTAACGATTGTATCGTGTCGCCAGCATTCACATCCTCTGTCACTTCAGTTATCGAATCAGCGGTAATGATACTGTACTGTATAACCACCATACTGATTGCCATTACCAGTTTATTCATAATTTTCTCCATTTGTACATCTCCGGATTACCTGTATCTACGGCTGCTTTTCTTATGTTGATGATCCGAATGCAAGTCTCAAACGAACAGAGGGGTTAGCTGTCCAGAAACCTCCATAACGGGAATTGAAACCTCTCGATGAGTAATAGAAGAGTGTTGAGCCATCAATACCCGCATGAAGCCACTTTGTAAATGAATAGGTAAAACCGCCTCTGATATCAAATGCCCAGGCAGCTGCACCAATATAACGGTCATCAGTTTCATCACTTTCACTATCATCCCACCACGAAGTATCTGAATAATTATCATTTGATGACGAATGGAATGCTCCATTCCCTTCTTTTCGTTCTTCAATTACGAGAATGCCACCACCACCAATCATTCCACCGACATACAGATTAAGCTTTTCTATTTTAAAACTTTTTTCTGTCACCAGTCCTATGTGACCAAACAACACATGCATCTTAATTGTCGAATCAATTAACGAGTCTCTACCTCTCACAATATCCGCAGGTGATGAACGTGTTGCCCAGGTATCCCCATAAAATCCTCCATAGCCACCCCAGGCTCCCAATCCCAGACGCATTCCATTTCGGCGCTGTCCTGCATATCCCATAAAACCAATGGTTGTCAGCACATCTTCATCAAAATCAAATCCACCTATGTCAATAGTGCTTTTAACAACTTTTTCAACCGGTTCAAGATTAAATTTCATTAATCCGATTTCAAAAACTCCTGAACCACCTGTCCGCATATCGTATGGAACTGTGTCAGTTGTAATCTCAATGTCTTCCTGCTCTTCATCCGTTTCATCGTCATCACAATACGCACTGAAAAACAGGCCCGTCACGCCAATCATCAGTAATGCAATTTTTCTATACATGATACCTCCTGTTAAAAATCCACATCTTATGAATGATCGTTAGTTAAATCAAATCTTGTGCCATAAACAGATGTCTTTGTAACAGATTGTATTTATTAAAGATTCATTACAACGACAATGATTTTTTTACCAAAGACATTGTATGATTATATCAAACCTATATAGTATAAAATATCTATCTGATATGAGTTTATTATGTTTTTGCAGGTATCGAGTGATACAGATACAGGAGTTTGTAAATCCCTCGCATTACTGTACTATCAGGATTTTTGTTTTGCCTGTTCTTTAGCAATAAATTCTGCGATGGTGTTAATTGACTTAATAATGAAACGTCCCAGATTCTGATCATCAATATGTACTTGTAATTCCTCTGAAGTGCCATTACCAGCTCAAGTGCATCAACTGAATCAATTCCAGGTCTGCCTTCGAAAAGATTTTCATCATCGCCGATCTCATCAGGTGTAACATCAGGAATTTTTAATGTGTCAATCACAAGTTTCTTAAGTTCCAGTTTCAGCTCATCTGATACGTTCTTATTTTATCAATCCTTCATTTACTCAATGTTACGCGTATCTTACCTAACAATTTTTCCAAGCTCTTTAAAAAATGATTCTTCATAATCTGCTCTCGCCAGAATTAACGATTCAAGTTCTTTCATTTTTGTACTGTCAAGCTCACGATTTTTTCCGATACATGCCACAAAAAGAGAGATCTCTCTCCATTTATCCCCGTTTTCCATCATTTTTTTTGACATATCAGAAAGCGATTCATTATTAAGCAGCTTTGATGCCTCCTGGAGAAATGACGCATACATGAAACGAAATCCGGCGCCACCCGTTCCACGCTCTTCAAGGGTCACATGAATCATCATGATTTCGTGGCTCAGATGATCTGTATCGCGTGTTCGTGATTGCCACTTTGTCACATCATGGGCAAATTTCCGGATACCTTTTACACCAAGAAATGGAATCGGAATCTTTGTCATATTAAAAACAACCTGCCTGATTCCTGCATAGATCTGTTTTTTCCAATTGATTTCCGAATCGGGTATTACCGATAGAGGATAAAAGGTAAAACCTCCAGGTGCGAGGAACCCTTTTGTAAAACGGGCTATCGCCATTGATTCTGAAGAAAGCTTGACTATTGATGGACAATAGCTGTCACTGACAAGATAATCATTACCATCCTTACCAACCACCGTGATAAAGTGACTGTTAAAATGCGCTTTCATATATTTGGGAATGTAGTCCATATAGAACTTATCCACCTGTACTGCATGGGGTATATTCTTAATAAGCAGTGAGTTGGTATACTCAAATGCATCCTTATCGTCGGTAAAATGTTTCTTTACCAGTTTGACACCAAGTCGTTTTTCAATCTGTGCACGCATGTCACCCGGTTTTGAGCGGACTACAAATTGAGGAAATGTAAACTGCGGTGTATCGAGATACGCAAAAAAGAATGTGCCGGAAACACCAAACACCATCGGCTCACTAATATGTAATCCTTTGTGATTTAACAAGGCTGTAAGTGTTCCTGACTCACAGTTTGCAGCCATTCTGTGATTAAATGGTATCCCGCTCATTTGGTCTCCTTAACAACAGAAAGTGCTGTTACATAGGGATTTCTTGTTTTTTCCTGATTCGGTATGTAATGCGTTGTGGAAGGTATCTGAATCTGAAACATATCCGCAAGCATAACACCAAAAACAGCTGCATATTTTTGCATCATGGCGACGCTAATCCTGCTGAAGTATTTTAATTCCTGATGTTTCCTGACCATTTTTGGACTGATTCCAATCCGTGATGCCACCTCTGCTGCGCTGACATCAACCGTGATCATATAATACGCTATCGGACTGATTTCGCCATCTGTCAACTTTTTGGTCGTTGTCGCAATTAATTTTTTTCGTTTTTCCCGGAAATCATCAACATAGTTTTTTGCAAGAAATGACCCTGTCTGAAGCGGACCATACTCTCCATCACTCTTTTCCACATACAGTAACAGCTGATGACT
>CAYMGX010000152.1:0-9536 GCA_964390065.1 uncultured Fibrobacter sp.
ACGTACCATCAAAGCCGTCTCAGAGCTTGGAAAAACAGGGATTGCAAAACCGGTTTTACTGGGAGTTGAATCTGAGGTAAGGAAAAAAGCTGCAGAGCTTGGGGTATCATTGGATGGTATAACAGTGATTGACCCGGTCACTGATCCCCGCTATGAGGAACTGTGCCAGAAATTTTATGAATTGCGAAAAGCAAAAGGCATGACGATAGAGAAGTCTCATGAAACAATGAAAGATCCTATCTACTTTGCAACAATGATGATTCAGGAGAATCTTGCTGATGGGCTTGTTTCCGGGGCCGAACATTCCACAGCACACACGATACGACCTGCACTTCAGATAATTAAAACCAAACCGGGGATAAGTGTTGTTTCGGGTTGTTTCATCATGGTCGTTCCTAATTCTTCTTACGGAGACAACGGACTCTTTGTTTTTGCAGATTGTGCTGTAAATCCGGATCCAACCAGCGAACAGCTTGCAGAGATTGCTATTGCATCTGCTGATACCGCACGAAGTCTTTGTGGAATGAATCCCCGTGTTGCGATGCTGTCGTTTTCAACAAAACGGAGTGCTGATCATCCGAACGTTGATAAAGTAATTAAAGCTTTCGAAATAGCTAAAGCCAAGGCACCCAATCTTGAAATTGATGGAGAGCTTCAGGCGGATGCTGCACTTGTTGAATCGGTTGGCCAGAAAAAATCCCCGGGAAGCGCTGTTGCCGGAAAAGCGAATGTTCTCGTTTTTCCAGATCTTCAGAGCGGCAATATCGGGTACAAACTTGTTGAACGTCTCGCCAAAGCGCATGCTATTGGCCCGTTTCTGCAGGGGCTTAACAAACCGGTTAATGATCTCTCGAGAGGATGCTCGGTTCAGGATATAATTGATGTAACAGCGGTGACAGCAATTCAGGCAGACGCACAATAAAGGAAGGTGGAAATAGTAATATGATTTTAAGTATAAATTCCGGAAGTTCATCATTAAAGTTTATGCTCTACAGTTACAAGGATCACGAGACCGTATCAACCGGTATCGTTGAACGTGTCGGTATGGATGGAAGTTTCATTGAGTTTACTAAACAAGGTAAAGTTAAAGTCAAGATTGAGCACCATTGTGTCAACCATGAAGTCGCTATCGAACTTATGATAAAAACGATGCTTAATCCGGAGTATGGCATTCTTGATTCAATTGATCAGATCAAAGCGGTTGGACATCGTGTTCTTCATGGCGGAGATATCATAAAGCAATCTGTGGTGATCGATGATACAATCCTTGCGGCATTCAAAGACCTTATAGACCTTGGTCCGTTACATATGCCACCTAATATTACAGGTATTGAGGCTGCCAAAGCAGTCTTACCCAATGTACCGCATATGGCGATCATGGATACCGCATTTCATCAGACAATGCCGCCACATACATATATGTATGCACTCCCCTATGAGTGGTATGAAAAGAACAAAGTGAGAAGGTATGGATTTCATGGCACAAGTCACCTTTACGTTTCAAGACGAACAGCTGTTCTTCTTGGAAAAGAGCCGAAAGATACAAATGCTGTAATCCTTCATGTTGGAAACGGTGCTTCTGCATGTGCCATTAAAAATGGAAAATGTTATGACACCAGTATGGGACTCACACCTCTTGAAGGGCTGATGATGGGAACCCGTTCCGGTGATTTCGACCCTGCAGTAATTGAGTATATTATTAGCAAAGAGAACATGACGCCATCACAGGTAAATGCCATTTTAAATAAAAAAAGCGGACATATCGGCATTACCGGTAAATATTCCGACCGTCGTGATATTGTTGACAATGCAGAAAAAGGTGATGAAAGATGTAAGCTGTCTCTTGAAATGGAATGCTATCGGATTAAAAAGTACATTGGAGCCTATGTCGCCGGACTGGGTGGCGCTGATGCAATTGTTTTTACCGCTGGTGTCGGGGAAATGAGTCCCATTGTACGTGAAAAAGCTCTTGAAGGTCTCAAGTGTATCGGGATTAAGCTGGATAAAGAAAAAAACAGTATCTGCCGGAATAGAAACAGTGAGTTCGAAATCAGTACTCACGATTCAAAAGTGAAGATTTTTGTAATTCCTACTGATGAAGAGATCGTTTTTATAGAGGATGTCGTTGCACTTCTTCATGGAACATACAAAGATCAGGATGAGTATGTATACTCATTCCAGAACAAAGATTATGTAAATTATCAGAGAAAAGAAGCGTTTGAGGAAGATTTGAAAACCAAACCGGACCTCAAGAATATTGCTATCTCACCAGTTAGCTGATCGTTTCTTATTTCCTGATTATTACAACCAGTAATGACAGGGGTTGTGAATATTTTTATTTGCAACCCCTGTTTTCTTTTTTTTACAGTCAGGGATCGGAATTGTCATTCGACGGTCTGACCGTAAGGGAGGGCTTTATCTGATTCTCAACGTATCATATCGCGGGCATTTTCAGATCAATCCATTCTCCTTCAGCAAGATCACCAAGTGTATACTCACCGAACCGTGATCTGTGCAGTTCTGTAACAGTATAGCCGAAATGCGCAAACATCCGCTTTACCTGATGATACTTGCCCTCATGCAGAACAACGGTGGCATGTGTTGCATCGGTAATGGAAAGTGTTGCAGGAAGACATGGTTTTAATTCCTTTTCGAGCATAAGAGTCCCGGCTGCGAATTCTTTTATCAAGTTCTCTGATAGTGGACTGTCAACCGTTACCTGATACTCTTTGTCAATCTCCCGCTTTGGTGAAATCAGCATGTGAATCAATTTTGTATTGTCGGTGACAAGAAGTACTCCAGTTGTATCTTTGTCAAGTCTTCCGATTGTCGATGGAACCGGGTTGCGGTCAAGCCACTGGTCAGGAAGCAGTTCAAACACAAGCCGCCCGTCAGCGATGTCATGTGAGCACACGTATCCTTTGGGTTTGTTCATCAGAATAAATATGCCATCAGGGTGATCCAGCGGTTCACCGTTGATTAACATATCGGTACTACTAACCTTATCTGACGGATCAAGCAGACGTTCACCTTTGGCGGTTATTTCGTAATCCTTCAGAAACAATTTCGCGAATTTACGGGTGCAGTACCCGTGGTTGCTGAGTATTTTGTCAATGCGTTCCATAATATTTCAAGGAAGGGGGAGTAGCAAGTAGCAAGTAGTAAGTAGGTAAAACATGCTGCGTGCTACATGCTACCCCGCTCCATCCCATCGTTCCTCATTTCTGAATAATAAATTCGTGCAATCGGGTAAATATCGAATGGTCATAGTCTTCACGGACCGATACATTGATTACGTCGTGAAGCTTACTGACCTGTTTAACGATCTGATCAAGTGTCTCATCTTTGTTTACAAGAAGGTACATCCTGCTTTTTGAGCCGTCACCAATCTGCCCGCAAAGGATTCCTTCAAGGTTAAAGCCGCGCCTGCTGAACAGACCCGTTATATGCGACATGACACCTGCATGGTTGTAAACGGTTAGTTCGATAACTGTTGATGTCTGTTTAATCATGATTATTCTCCAATCGATTCTGTGTTAGATCCGCCCGGTGGAACCATCGGAAGTACATTCAGATCTGGGGCGATTGGTACGTTTATGAATGATGGACCTTTTTCAGTGAGCGCTCTGCCTAACACGCCCCTGATATCTGTTTCGTGTGCCAGATCAAAACTACGAATACCAAATCCTTTTGCAATTGTTTTAAAATCAGGATTGGTAATGAACTTTGATGCAATATAATTTCTGGTATAGAATAGTTCCTGCTGCTGACGAACAAGGCCAAGATGACCATTGTTGAACAGTACTACGGTTACGTCAAGATTGTAATCAGCAAGTGTTGCAAGCTCTTGAATATTCATAAGTATTGAACCATCACCGCTGAAACACACGATCCGTTTTGATGGATTCGCAAATGCTGCGCCGAGTGCTGTCGGGAGCCCGAATCCCATTGTCCCGAGACCACCGGATGTTAAAAGTGTACGAGGTTTTTTAAATGGGTAATACTGTGCAACCCACATCTGATGCTGGCCGACATCAGTGGTAATAATGCTGTCCGGTGCAATAATCGAATCAACCGTTCTTATTATGTTAAACGGATGCAGCGGGTCTTTCGGGAACATTTTTGGAAAAGGAAACTGCTTTTTATAGGCGGAAACCGTGTTTATCCAATCCTGACGTTCGTTGTGTGTTGCTTTCTCCAATAGTTTTGTAAGAATTTCTTTGATATTACCGGGAATACAAAGATCAACCTTCTTTATTTTATCAAATTCAGAACTGTCAATGTCGGCATGAATAATCGTAGCATTCGGACAGAAACCCGAAACTTTTCCGGTCGCACGATCATCAAACCGTACACCAAGCGCTAATACGAGGTCCGCTTCATTGAGAATGATGTTAGTCGATTGTGAACCGTGCATTCCAAGCATCCCAAGATATAAAGGATCATCATGGGGAATAGCACCAAGGGCCATCAGTGTGGATGTTACCGGAATTGAATTCTTATGTGCAAATGCGAAAAGTTCCTCTGATGCATTACTGTGAATAATGCCACCCCCTACATAAAGGACCGGCTTTTTTGATGCAGCAAGCATCTCAATCGCTTTATCAGTTTCTATGCTGTTATCAATTGTTATTTCGATTGCTTTTCCAGGTTCAGGCCATTCGTTAAATTCATACCGCTGGTTTTGAATGTCTTTTGGAACATCAATCAGAACCGGTCCCGGACGTCCGGATGCAGCAATGCTAAAAGCCTCGGGGATAACCGTAAAAAGCTCTTCTACAGAACGAACAAGGAAATTATGCTTTGTTATCGGAATAGTCATTCCATAGGTATCAATTTCCTGGAATGCGTCAGTGCCGATTAACGGGCTTGCAACCTGTCCGGTGATTGCAACAACAGGAATAGAATCCAGTTTTGCGTCAGCGATAGCTGTAAGTAAATTTGTCGCACCCGGTCCGGAAGTAGCAAAACAAACTGCAGTCTTACCGCTTGAGCGGGCCATACCCTGCGCAATAAATCCGGCTGCCTGCTCGTGGCGCGTTAAAACGTGATGAATTTTGCTTTTGTAGAGTGCATTGTACAATGGAAGGTTTGCACCACCGGGTATTCCGGCAAGGATGCTGATTCCCTGTCGCTCGAGCAGTTGAACAATTATTTCTGCTCCTGTAAGGTTCATATAGTTCTCCTTGTTGATTGTTTACAAAAAAGTAATATGTGAATCCTGGCATACCGGGGCTCACATGATACGTAAAACCTGAAATAGGGTTTACATGATACAGCTATAAAAACAAAAAGCCCCTGGCGAAATTTTTCCGTCAGGGGCTTTGCTATTATTTATTAAAAATTCTACAAAGCCCCTATGACGGTGTGATTGTAACCACGACCACGACCACCACTGCCACAAGTGTGAGCGCTGTTGTAAGGAGTTGTGTAAAATTTTTAAGAGAATTCATGTTTTAACCTTGTCTTAAGTCTTAGTGTAGAATATACACATTTATGGTTTAGTGGTCAATCATTTTATTTTGGTACAATGTAACCTGCAATCGATAAAGACAGATGTACTACTGGTAACAGATGTTTATTTACATTGTATTGCATCTGTCTTGAATGCCCTTTATCCTTGCAAATCAGGAAGCTCCAATCACCACTTAGAATGTACGCTTCTTCGTCCTGAACTGTACAATTTTTTCGTCGGTATTTTCTGTGGTTTTCGGTGGTTCCGGTTCTGTATTCTCTACCGGTTGGACCGGCATATTGATATCAATATGCAGAAACCGGATTTCCACTGTGCGCTCAGGATTCTGGAATTTACCTTTTGCGATATGTGGGGGCTGCAGTTTCATTGTCTGGCGCTGAGGCGGAAATGTAGATAAATCAGTGAAATGCATCCATATCCATTTACCTCTGGGTTTGGATTCCTCATCGAAGGTGTAACCATGACAGTATGCATACCCCCGGAACATCCATCCCTCTTCATCACCTAAAACTTTATTCTGTGCAAGTTCCCTGACAGCAAAGAAGAACAACTCATTTTCCTGTGGAAAATCAACAACTTCATCAGCACCAATATACTTGCAGGCCATATCAATAATTTCATCTTTTGTACATCCCATTAACTACCCCGGTGTTTCCTGTGATTAGCATTATTTCTTAATTCCATAAAATACATTATTCTTAATAAATTCAAACTTCTTCCTTCAAAAATCCTGTTATCATATGATATACTTATTGTTATGACTAATGTACGAAGGCTTGCGTATCTTGCTGTACTTACCCTGTTCTCGTGCAGCGATGAGAAACCTGTGGGGTTTGAACTTTTTTATCAGCATCCGGTTTACTTTGCGGGAGTGATAAATGGTACCTATGATAGTCTTACGGGCAATTACTGGTATCAAAATAAGTGCAAATTAGTTGGTGATACAATAAAAATGTTTTTCTATAGTAAAGAGTTCAGTGAAGTCAACAGGGTTCGTGAGGGGGATTTTATACACATTGATATTTATCCGGGAAGTGACAGCGCACTTGGGCGTTCCAGTGTACTGTTTCACATGGCACGATATCATGGGCGAAATACATCATATAATGTGAGCCCGGTTGACACTGTATACGGATTTGACAAAATACAATTCAAAGTTCGTTCGCTGGAGCGGCGGCATGGAGGCTCATTGAATATTGCTGACATATGGGTATATTCCGGGGTCATTCCGGGTACAGCAGGTGAACAGCTTGAAATTGTCAAGGGTACAATTAAGGGGACTATCAGGTAGTATGCAAAGTATTAAATGCATCATAGTAATTACTGTTTTTGCAGCAATGATTGCAGCTAAGGGGCCGGGCGGATTTAATGGAGCGTCCTGGGGTGATGCATCGGAAATGGTCCGGGCCGCAACTAAAGCATCATCATGGCAACCTGATAATGCTACAACCAGAGGGTTTCCGACCGGTATGAATATCTCTGCATTTCAGTCAATTGATTCAGTCGCAGGATATAAGGCTTCTATTACATATTATTTTTATAACAACCGTTTTTTTCAGGCAACGGTAACATTCAACTTTGATGACATGAAAAAATATGATTTTAACTACAATGTATACCGTAGTGTCAACGAGTATTACAACTACATTCGGAGTAAGTCGCTTGTGGTTACAGATGATATTTACAGACTGCTGCTTCAGAAATATGGCAAAAAGGAACCGGTTTTCGAAGGGCTCAATCCGCGTTACATGTTTGTCAATATTGACAAGTATCTGAACCGCGAGCGGTGGAATCTCCGGTATCATCCCTATGATTACTATACAAAAATTGTCACTGCTTCATATGCCCGATGGGATTTTCCGGAGACGAGAGTCACTTTTTCTGTTGCAATTAATGCAAAAGACAAACGCTTCGATTATAAGCTCTCGCTTACATCGCTTGACATGGAAAAAACGGTACGGGAAACAATGAATTCATTACGGATGAAAGGATTGTGATTGTGCCGGATGCTATTTATTTCATGTACGGGCGAATCATTATTCGCCCGGCAATGAAAATAAAATCTGCATTCCCATCCATCAAATAATGATTCGTACCACATAATGGAAATCGCATCCCAATCGGGTGAATATTGATTGAAACCACATAATAAAAATTGTTTCCCAATCGGGCGAATATTGATTCGACCCTACGGGCGTTTGGGGGCCAGGATGGTGTTGATTTTTTCAATGACATCGGGGCTTGATAGGATGCTGCGGTGGGTTTCATTGAACCCGGTAAATGTTGATGCGATTTTTTGTGCCGGGTAATGAAGCTGACTTTTCAAGACAATGGTGCCATCGCTGGATTCCGTCGCGCTGTTTTCCATCTTATAACCGAAGATTAGATGAAAACGGATGCTTTTGTCAAGCTGGTCATCGTTAAGTTTTTTTATAAAATCACTCTTTGATGCAAGTTCTTTCCAGCACTCAATGGTGACAGGTGCGTTTTTAAGGCCGTCATCAGCTTCCTCGTTGCCTCCATAGGGTGAACAAAGCGAAATATATGTTGTTGACGGAATGCGTAGTTTGCTTTGTGAAAGAATGTTGAGCGCCCTGCGAACAACAATGCCTCCCATGCTGTGGGCGAGGATTGTAATCCCTTGAGGTTTATATCGAATTATTTTATTTGAAAGAAAAATTTCATGGAAAATAGCTGCTGTTTTTTCAAGGGACTGTCCTGAGGGGTAATAGAAAAACCAGAGCGAAAAGGTACTGGTGTCGACCGATTTGACAATATACTCAAAATCGCGTGGTGATCCGCCATAACCATGAACCATAATTAAGGGTATCTTGTCAGCATCAGCTTCTTTTAGTGTATAGAAATAGATGTCTGACAATGCAAGAAATTTATCAGGTTTGTAAATACCTGTTTCGGACATTGTCGGGGAAAACAGTGTGTCGTTTAGTTGACGGATTGAGCCGGGAGGAGAGATCTGAGTTGGTTCTGTATTAAAGCTCAGCGGGTAATAAAGTTGTAATGTGTTCTTAAGCGAAAACGGGCGCAGTGGATTTGCAAAAAGCTGTAATCCGCTTATTATACCGGAATGTGCATTTCCTGGATCAACATAAAAATAATCCTGCTCATTATAGTATCCGATGCATTCATCCGTACTGAATTTCGAATCCATGTTAAGGTCGGCAAGGATAACAATCGAATAGCTTCCCTCCGGAAGGTACAGTGAAAAATATCCATCACCGCTAATATAGTAGCGTGAAACGATCTCCTGTTTACCATATTTGTGAGAAATCGCGGTGATTACCATCGGAATAGTACTGCGTTCACGCAGCTTAAGCTGCCCATAAACCGTAAAAGTATTTTCAGGGTTAAGCACTTTTGCTGCACTGAGAGATGGATTTAGTGTGTTTGATACTTTCAGGATCGCCCGATGAGTGGCCATGCTGATATAGCTGCAATTGCAAAAAAGTGCGATAGCAATGAGCATGGCGAAACAAGTACAATGATGAATTTTCATATGTACATATAATAATTTATTGCCATGGGATTGTGGTACTATTGAATGGGTAACTTATTCGTATAAAGACGATACATTGATTCATTTCTTCAAGTTAGTGCATATGTGGGAATACCTGCTGAAAATAGTGTTGCGCGTTCTCTTTGGAAACAGCCGGATGTCCCGACTGTTATTTTAATCACCTCTTTAACCGGATCACTGATTGGGTTATCAAGTAGTTCACTACTCATAATTGCACACTCCCGTTTAATGTGTTAATTCAAGATATCACATGTATTATGTATAGGTTTTTTCATCGAGCGCTTATTATGCCATTCCGGGAGTTAAAACATGATACAGAACAACAAATAAAAAGAAAAAAGTATACACATTTGGATTGCGGGAAAGTATATTATAGTCCGATTTTTAAAAGTAAGGTGTCTTGGACTGCTAAAATGAAGTACATGGTGGCTTGGAAAATGAAAAAAGTAGAATTTTCCTAGGTTACTCTAAAAAAACTGCCAGAAAAATGAAAAAAAGTTAAGTTTTTTTTTGACACACTGATTT
>CAYMGX010000153.1:0-8815 GCA_964390065.1 uncultured Fibrobacter sp.
GATACCGGTATCAATATCCTGAAGTTCTTTTTCCAGAGCAGAAATTTCTTTTTCAATGTTGTCATTTGAGTCACCATAATCGATGTTGGATCCAGGTGCCGGGACAGAGTTTTTACTATTGCCACAAATCATAAGTCAGTATTTAAATCCTGTTGTGTCAGTAGGTTTTAAAACCATTGAATGCGTATGATCAGATATTTGTAGTAAAATAGATATTGGAGGATACATAATACCCGTATAAGTGATTTATCCCAATATTTCCGATAGAAAATTGTGAATCCTGTTAATTTGTTTGGCCGGAAACAAATCGATCCCCCGCTGGAAGCGCCCCCCTTAATAAAGAAGGGATATGGGGGGATTTTTTATCACGGTGGACTACAAATGCAAATATGTTAAATACGTCAGTTCATTCGGAGGTCTGACGTAAGGGAGAGCGTTCTTGTCACATGCTAATGAGAAATCCCCTCCTTTACAGTCGGGGCCCGGAATTTGTCCAGATATTTAACTCAAAACGTCCGATCGAATGATATGGTTAACTTTGCAAATTATCTATATAATTTATAAGATATAAGAGTTGAATGTAATAAATGGGTACGATTTATAACGCAAAGGCGATAAAAATAAGGTAAATTGTTTAGAAAAGTAAAAAAATCAGAACCTTAAATCTGTTTTATATTACTTTAAAGCACAGATATTTTGTGCTTTTATCACAATCAGGCAGTTGTATGGGTGATACAAACCTTAAGAGTATATATGATATAGTTATTGTCGGCGCCGGACCTGCGGGTTTAAACACCGGGGTACATCTCGCCGGTACAGATAAATCGTTGCTTCTTATCGATAAAATGATTCCATGGGAGCTTCCGATTCCTTGTGCTGAAGGTGTTGGGCGGCTTGGATTTCATGAGGCCCATAAAGATGTCCGTCAGTCCTGGATTCGTCAGAATATTACAAGCGCCTGTTATCATTCTCCGGACGGATCGATGATCAACTATACCGATAAATTTGGCGGGTATATCATTAATCGCGCTGCAATGCAGCGTGATATGGCGGATGAAATAAAAGCGTCGGGTGGCGATCTGTTATTTAATGTAAAAGTGACAGGAATTTCGAAAGAGCATGATAATCTCAGATCGGTCAGTCTGGCAGGCGGGGTATCAATTGACGCGAAAGTTGTTGTTGATGCTTCCGGGCCGATTGGTGGATTTGGCAAAGGTGAAAAAATCATTGGTAAACCGACAGATCTGGAACCTGCGTATTTCGTATGGGCTGAAAATGTAAATGTTGCGCTTGACAGAATACATATCTACACCTGCTCACATTATGCTCCCGGCGGGTATGTTTGGGTATTTCCACGGGAGAATCATTCCGCAAATATCGGAATTGTTATTGGTAAAAAATATTTAGGTTCGGTTAATCTTCGGGTACTGCTGGATGAATTTCTTGAAAAAAATTTTCGTGGTGTGGAGATAAAAAAACGTTTTGCAGGATCAATTCCCTGTCATGTCAAAAAAGATTTGTTCGCAGTAAAAGGATTGATTAAAACAGGAGATAGCGCAAGTACGGTGAATCCGATTTCACGGGCCGGTATCAGTGAAGCATTGCTTTGTGGAAAACTTGCTGCAAGGTGTGCACAGCGGATGGTTGATGCACACCATTCATGGGATGTAAACCGGGCAATCAGGGAGTATGAATCACAATGGGACAAAATGCGCGGCAAACGGCATTCGAAACTTGCGCGTGTAAAGGGATCGCTGTTTGCTGTTCCTGATCGTGATTATGATGCTGCTGCGCACCTGTTATCTTCTGTTCCGCAGGATCAGCTTACCATGTCAAAAATTTTCCGTGCAAGTCTGGGGCGTTTTCCCCGCCTTGTCTGGGCAATGCGTCACCTTATGTAAAATTACCTGTGTTGTCAATTATGAAAGCGGATTAATGTGACTCTGCCATCTCTTTTTATTATTACAGTACCATCAGATCTGGATGATCCAGCCTATTATAAACTGCTGAATCTGCTTCCTCAAGATCGTGTTGACAGGATTAGAAAATTCCACTTTCGACGAAACGCACTGCAGAGTTTGTGTGGTGAGCTGATCAGCAGGATCAAGCTTGCAGAATTTCTTGGAATTGATATGGCAAAGGTAGACATTCAGAGAGATGAGTTTGGTAAACCTCATTGTGTCAATTCGAGCAGACTGTTCTTTAATGTTGCCCATTCCGGTAATCTGGTTGCGGCTGCGTTTGACAATAATGTCGTTGGTGTGGATATTGAGAATATACGCAATACCGATTTGGCAATTGCAGACCGGTTCTTCACAAAAAATGAGGCAGCATTACTAAAAACAAAACCAGAAACAGACCAGCGGGATTTCTTTTTTAAACTCTGGACACTCAAAGAGAGCTTTATCAAGGCTGAAGGAAAAGGTCTTTCTATACCACTTGACTCTTTTGAGTTTGATGTTGACAATATGGGTGTTATACATTTTACTAATCTGTCGGCAGAGAAATACCGTACATACAGATTCAGGCATTATGAAACACTACCGGGGTATAACTGTGCATTGTGTAGTGGATCAGGAAATTTTCCGCAGGATATAATCCGTCTCGGATTCGATTATTTTTCAACCCGGATTGTTCATTCGGAGGCCTGATCGTAAGAGAGGGCATTCTTTTTATGTGTCAATGGGAACCCCCTCCTTTACAGTCGGGGCTCTGAATCCGACCAGCTACCTCCTGTCACTGGTTACACGTCACACGTCACGTATTTCAAGCTGTTCCAGCTTAATACCTGCCTGCTCTGCAACCGAAAGAATACGTTCATCACGATAAAATTCAAGGAAAACAATACGCTTGATGCCGCTGTTAGCGATAAGCTTGAAACAGTTCCAGCATGGTGATGCTGTTACGTAAATATCCGCACCGTCAATGGATGTACCGTTTTTCGCAGCCTGAATTATGGCGTTTGCTTCAGCATGAACGGTTGCAACGCAATGCCCGTTGTCCATCATGTGACCGGCATCATCACAGTGGGGAAGTCCGCGAATGCTGCCATTGTATCCTGTTGACAATATGGTTTTGTCCCGTACGATAACAGCCCCGACATGTTTACGGTCGCATGTCGCACGGGTAGCTGCCTGTACAGCAATATTCATGAAATACTGGTCCCAGGAGACACGCTTCCCGCTTGATGGTAATTTATTTACAGTTGATTCTGTTGACATGCTGCAATTCCTTTAAAGTGTATAGTTGTTCTGTGAATCTGCACAGGAGTGTACTCCATCACCGTTCGGTTAAATTGGCAAGAAGACTTTCGTGCTGGTTGCTCGTCCCCACCCGCTCGGTTTTGCGAACGGGTGGGGACGTTTCTTTTCAGCAGTTAATATCCATTTCGTCAATTCTTCCCTGATGTCTGCCACCTTCAAATTCTGTTGCAAACCATGAATCCATGATCTCTGCAGCGACGACCTGTGTTGTGGTTCTTCCGCCAAGCACAAGTACATTTGAATCATTATGCAGACGTGACATGCGTGCCATATCAGGAGAATAGCACAATGCTGCCCGCACTTTCTTTACACGATTTGCTGCAATTGATGCACCAATACCGGTTCCACACATAAGAATCCCGCGTGAGTACTTTCCACTCGAAACAAGTTCGGCAAGTTTAAAAGCAAACTGCGGATATCCATCTTGGGGATCCAGTTTTTCCGCACCGGCATCAAAGAATGGAATCCCTTTTTCTGTAAGGTACTTTTTTACATACTCTTTCATCTCAAATCCGGCATGATCACTCGCGACCACAACCGGACTCATGTTTCCCTGTACCATTTGTAATCCTTTTTTTATGGTGTAATTGTTCAAAAATACAAAAGTGCATATCAATGGACAATCTTTTCAATAATCCAATAACCACGAGTGCTCTTTTACGGTATATTCAAATCATGAAAATTGCATTGTTTAATAACAGAAGAATTATTACAGGTAGTAAAAACCACGATCTTTATTCAATATCACTGTTTTGCCAATGCTTTGAGATACTATTTTTTAATTTGTCGATACATGGTGGCAGGCCTGAAAGGATAGATAATGGAACAATCAGAATATATACGCATGTTTAAACAGGAAAATGAGTATTGGTGGTATCGTGGTTTACATGACCTGGTTGAATACTTTATTTTGAAAAAGGCAGGATCTTCAAAAAGTATTACGTTATTTGATGCTGGTTGCGGTACCGGGCGTATGCTTGAGATCGCAAAAAAATATGGAAATGTTGCAGGAATAGATTTCTCCAGCGATGCGGTTGAGTTTTGCAGACAGCGTGGATTAAAAGATGTCGTTCAGGGTGATTTGAATACCTGGAAATGCGGTTGGTCACAATACGATATAATCTTTTCGCTTGATGTCTTATACCATAAAGAGATTATTGATCAGGAAAAAATTATCTGCGAATTTGCACGGGCATTAAAACCAGAGGGCATACTGATTCTAAACCTTCCGGCTTTTCAATGCCTCTTCCGCAATCACGATCGTGTTGTGCACACCGCCCGCCGGTATACAAAAAATGAGGTTGCATCTTTATTAAAAAAAGCCGGATTTAGTATTTTATACAATAATTACCGTTTACCACCCCTTTTTCTTGTAATTCTGATAAAAAGACTCTTCGAGAAAGCTGATGATGCAGAATCTGATTTGGATAAGACTCTAAACCGGATAACTAACAAGTTGTTATATACCTATAACCGATTGGAAAATATAGTACACCGATTAAAAATACCATTGCCGTTTGGAACAAGTGTCTTTACGGTTGCGGTAAAGAAATAGTTAATGATAGCCGGGAAATTGATACTTATTCTCATGGTTATTAGAGGGTGAAATTTTCTACGTATTATTTTCCAAAAGTTTTGTAACATTTATAGCACATAATCATCTAATCTCATGGAAACAGATTTATGAAAGAACTTGATTCAATAACATTACACCGGGCTATAAAGGGTGATAGGAAAGCGTTTAAAGCGCTGTATGACCATTATTCTCCGTTTGTGTGGCGGATTGTTTTCAAGATGGTTTCGGGGGATCAGATTTTGGCTCAGGAGCTTTTACAGGAAACATTTGTAAAACTTCACAGTGCTCTTAATAATTTCAGGGGCGAATCCGGTATAGCAACCTGGATTTATAGAATTGCATATAACCTTGCTATAACAGCATTTAATCAGCGAAAACGATTTACAACACTTGATGAAACAGAAACGGTGTTGGCAGGGAACGAACGGACAGATTCTTATGACAACAGCGAGTTTATCAAAAAGGTGCTTGCTCAGTTAAGTGCGGATGACCGGTTTCTGCTGGTTGCCAGAGAAGTTGACGGGATGAGTTATGATGAAATATCGGAAGTTACGGGTCAAAACGAAGGTGCTTTGCGTACCAGACTCCACAGGATCAAAGAACAACTTCGTAGTCAGTCTGAAAAACTACTTGCCGGGAGGAGTTTACATGCGTAATGATAATGATTTACAAAAAGAATTGTTTGATGTTCCTCCGGTACCAACGGATGCGTTCTCCAATATTGAGCACCGGATTTACAATAGAAGCCTGAAACAAAAAATTGTTATATCACTGGCGGCATCATTGCTTCTGGTCGCCGGAGCGTTAACAATTGTAAATATTAATAATCAACAAGTCGAACAGGCTGCGCTTGCTGATGAGATTATTGAGGAACTTGACTTTGCAAGAAGTTTCATTAACGGGGATGAAACATATCAGGATAGTGATGCACTTGCATTAATAGTGAATGGCGCCAGAGAATAAGAATCTTCATACTCAACGAAAGGATTATGGTATGCGTATTAGTACAATTATAATCAGTGTTTTTACTGTATCATTGTTAGTATCACCTGTATGGAGCCAAATGGGTCAGCATGCACGGTGGATGTCAGACCTTGGCTTAACTCAGGAGCAACAATCGAAACTGCTTAAAATACACAACGAAAAAAGAGAGAGCAGTGTAAAACATCGGGATAGTATCGCTTCTGTGCGACTTAAAATCAAAAATGAACTCGTTCAACCGAATCCATCAAAACAGAACCTTGATGCGTATGCTGTAGCGTTAGGTAAACTGCATTCAGAGCAGATACAAAACAATACAGAACAAATGCTGAAAATTAAAGAAATTCTGACACCGGAACAATTCAGTAAAATGATTGACAAAGGATGGAAAGGTCAGGGAAAAGGCATGCATGGAAGGTATAAAGGTAAACGGGGCCCTGGAGCCGATGCCGGTTGTACTGACAAAAACGCTCATTATGGAGATGTAAAGTAATAACGCTTGTCCATTCCGGGGTACAGAAAAAGGAGAGCCTGATTAGACTCTCCTTTTTTATAATAATCATGTTCTTCTGCAGATCCAAACGAGATTTGCGATTTATCCATTCTATTCGAAAAGTCAACCATATATTTTCCTTTCTTTTATCCTTTCTCTTTCTTGCACGGGTTCAGTATGGGGCAACAACGTGTCGCGGCACTCGCTTACTGTACCATAAAGTAATGCGGAGTCTTCGGAGCTTTACTTTATGGTATGGCAAGCTGGCGCTGTTATTCGATGTTGTTTTGCACCCTCTTTGCCCGCATCTTCATTTTTTATGATTTTACCTTTTTATTAGCCCCATATTCAATAGCTTTTAATAAAGCAAAATAAGGTGTAATAATTTCATTTGGAAAATTATCAATATCATTAAACACACTTAACAACTTCTGAAGTGCATAATTTAAAACGACATTACTTTTAATAAAATCTATTTTTTTAAAATCCAATTTGTCTTCATGTTTGCGTTCTTTATTATACAAATCAATAAAATCCATAAATAACTTTTGATTCTTAGCAATTTGCCCAGTACTTATAGTATCAATATCTATTTTCAATAATTCTGTATAGGCATAATAAATTACAAAAATAGACTCCAAAATTTCTTCAGTAATATTTCTGGTATAACCGTGCATTTCAAATGCATAAATCATTGCTGTAAAGCTTGGTTGCTTTTTATTTATCTTTCTGGATTGATTTTCCAATACTGTCAATTCATTATTATGAAAAAACATGATTGATTTGTGTATTAATTCTTCTGTTAACATTTTCTTATGCCTTTCTTCTTAGCGGGCGTCTTCTTCTTTGGTGCAAAACAATTTCTTATAACGTGCCGCTGTTATAAGATGTTGCACTTGGAATTTTGCACATTCTGTGTTTGCAAACAGGACGTTTGCACTACCATTAGTACAGTCTTTTAATTTCATTTTTATGCATCTGCCAATAAGTGCTTTTTTACAGCAGGCATTTCTTTCATTAATACCATTAACTTTTCAACAGGTTTTGGCATTGGGCTACGTCCTAACTCCCAATCCTGTAAAGTACGTAAATTTACTCCTACTGCTTCTGCCAAATCCTTTTGTGTCAAGCCTAATTCTTTTTTCCTCATTTCTTTCATTCGTTGTGCCCGATATAATTGCAGTTGTGCATCAGACATCATTTTTGAAACTCTGGTTCCAGTGCTTGATATTTTTGTTACTCTATATTTTTCATTCTTTTCCATTTATTACATCCTTGATAAAACTATATAGCCTCTTTTTTTCTTCTTCATTTATACTTTCTTTTTCATTCTTCAAATATGCATCTAAAAACCATACTTCACCCCGAAAATCAACGTAGTAATAGATTACTCTTGCACCACCACTTTTACCACGACTACTGACTTTTAATCTAATTTTCCTGGCTCCTCCAGTTCCTTTTTCAATTTTACCTTTTTCCGGATCAATTAGAAGTTCATCCTGCAATTGGTAAAATTCTTCAAGAGAAGCAATTTTTTCAATCTTTTTAACAAAGTCAGGGATTTCAATAAATATTATTTCCATATTTATAATATACGGAATATCCGTACTTTTTTCAAGGATTATTTTTCAATTCTTTTCTGCCCATGGACGGGCAGCTCTTTGTGCAAAATTCCAAGTGCAATTTCTTATAACAGGTTCGCCAAAGCCGAAGTGTGGTAGTAAAGCGGTGTCTTTACCGGTTTACTACCACACTTCGGCTTTGGCGTGTTGAACCAAGCCCGCTCAGGCGGGCAGTTTAGCACCTTTCCTAATAAGTAAATTTACCTCCTATAAAACCATTGTTCACTCATAACGAGGAACAACCATTCATTAACGTTTTACAGGAGGCATTCTATGACTGTACGTCAGGATTTCATTAATCATCTTAAACTCAGAGGGTTTAGTCAATGCACGATTGACAATTATGTTGAAAATGTTGCACAACTATCCCGATACTTTAACACATCACCGGATAACCTTAATCACGAACATATTATCAAATACCTTCTGCACCTTCGTGATGAGCGTAAATTGCAGGTTCGCTCCATCAATCTTCAGTTCTATAGTCTCAGAGGCTTCTACAAGGACTTTCGTAAACGCCCCGAGGTAATGGAAAATCTCAAACGAATGAAAGAACCGATCTTTGTTCCGGTCATTCTCAGCCGGGAAGAGATTCAACTGATGCTTGACAATGCAACAAACAGCAAGATCAGGGCAATTATTGCACTTATGTACTCTTCCGGTCTTCGTCTCACCGAATGCTCGTTACTCAAAATACATGATTTTGACAAAGGCCGCATGCTGATTCATATAAAAAATGCAAAAGGGGGAAAAGAACGCTACGCAGTTTACTCCACTACGGCCCAAACGTACCTGCGTCAATATTACCGTGAGTACAAACCAAAGGACTATCTCTTTGAAGGGCAGAAAGAGGGAACAGCACTTTCACGCAGAAGGTATC
>CAYMGX010000154.1:0-8589 GCA_964390065.1 uncultured Fibrobacter sp.
CCGCTTTAGCTGGATTGTATACAGAGACAATTGAATTCACAATCACTGCTACACTATAATAAGTTTTGTATCATTTTTTAAGGGGCTCAAAAAGCCCCTTAAAATTTGTGTATCATTCCAGCATACTCCAGTTTACCACAGCAAAAAATAACCATACTTTAGTAGCCTGAGTCTATCGTAACCATTTTCGGATAGTGCAAATTCCTACATAGTATAAAGTAACTCTTGAAATGCAGCAGCTATGTTTATATAATAACATATAGTTTTAGTTTTCAATCACTTAATGTTACAAAGTACCATGTATGTGGAAATTGACTTTAAGGCAAATACATAACCTGATTATAAAATTTTATAGTTATACAATAGTTTTAGAATATGACTGGAATTAAGATAATGAAGATATATATGTTCTTGATTTCTTTGGTATTAATAGTTTCGGTCTCAGCTTCCCAGACAATACCGCCTGGTGCTCCGCTTGTAAACACCGTTCAGTCTCAGGGAATGATTGGCCTTAATTTTAACGGGCCGGGAAACTCTGAACAGATTGCCTATTTTATTATTAATAGCAACTCTTCAACAGGCTTTATACTGAAACTGGAACTTGCCAACAGAGGTAATTTTAAAAACGGAACATCGTTAATACCTATGACATCGCTTGTTCTCAACAAATCAAGCGGTGTTATCGGTACCGGTTTATCCGAGCCCAATAATCTGGATGTCCTGGCTGCTGTTAGCAGTGGAGGAGAATTTTCGTGGAATCCAGGTAATACAGCAACAACTATTACATCAAATTACATGTTGGAACTAAAAGCCGATTGGAGTGATCCATCAGGAAAGCTTGCTGGTTTTTACTCTGAAACTATTACCGTCACTTTTTCAGTGGGCTTTTAACAAAGAGTTTTACTTTACTGTGCATCAAACCATTAATTTGGAGAAAACAATGAGTATTTTTAAAAAAAATTCAATAAGAGCATTTGCACTGATTGCGTCTTTTGGTTTATTTACAATTTCTTTAGGTGGATATTCACTCAATCCTCTCATAACAATACTTGATATCTCAAAAAAACAGACCAATGCTGAGGTGATAGTAAAATTTGAAGGCGAGGTTAAATCTCCTGTTGCAATTGAATTAAAGGTAATGGGCCGGGAAGTCAGTCTTGATGGCAAGAATGTTTTATATCACGAAGATAAATCTGCGGGAAATTTTATTGTCTATCCAGCTCAGATTGTCCTGATGCCTGGTGACATTCAGCGCGTGCAGGTAAAATGGGTTGGTGATTCAATACCTTTAAAAGAAATTGCCTATGGATTCATCGCAGAAGAAGCTCCCATGAAAATAGGTGATGAGGATGCCAAAAGGGAAAAAGCCGAAGCCCGGCTTTTACTTCGTGCCCGATACGAAGGAATAATTGTGCTGAGACCCGCTGGTGTCAAACCGAATGTTACCGTAGAATCAACAGCATCAAAAACAGACAGTCTTGGTAAACCACGATTGCTATTGACACTTAACAATAAAGGCACAGGACTTCAAAACCTTGCAGGCATGAAAATAAGAATTGCTCCAATAAGTAAAGACGGGAAAACAATATCGACTAAAAGTATAACCTATACCCCGCAGCTTTCAAAAGAACAAACCAAGCATAGTGTATTTGCTGGATTTTATCGCACAATAGATCTGCCGTGGCCTTCCGAAATTCCAGTGGGCCCGGTGAATGCGGTGGTTGACTTTAGCAAGTAATTTAATAATGACATTTATCTTTTTTTGTTTTGTAAACAGAGAGAATTACAGTATAAAACAAGATTCTCCACGTAGTGATAAAGAATAAAATCAGAACTGTTTGATGAAAAAAAGTCACTTTTCATATCATTTATCTACAAGGTTTCATTACCTGATTCTGTCAATTATTACATTGTCAACTTTATGTACAGCGGTGGCATCTGATGTTCTGAACACCGATACGCTTGTGCAGGTTGCACAAACAGAGGTATCCCTGAGTCCGCTCTCGCCGGAGCTTTTAGACAGTAAAAACATTCTGGAAAAAACCAATTCATCAAAAACCCGCGAGCAGCTTTATCGGGAGATATTTGGTATTCCTCCACCAAAACCACCCCGTCAACTCGAGGCATCACTTACGGTAAACGAAAAAGTAAACGGCGTAATTGAAGTGATTTTTTCTGAAGACCGGACCGATTTTTCGATACCTGCAGCACCGGTTATAAGTTTGATTGCCGAGATGATTTCCCCGGAATTACTTACTTTGGTAAAAAGCAAAATCAACAGTGCCGGACAGTTGACAAAAAAACATCTTGACAATATCAGACTTGAGACCACATTTGAATCTCAGGACTACATTGTTCATATTGAAATTCCGGCAGATTTACTCAGTAAACAGGTGTATGATTTAAAAGGATATCGTGATGATCCGTATATGACAGAACATATTAAGCCGAATGCAGTATCAGCGTATCTGAATGCACATATCAATGAAAAAATACGCTATTTCCAAAGTGGTTCAAATGATACGTTGAATATGTATTACAAGATATCAAAAAGATTAAACAGTGAAATACGTCAGCCTTTAACTGCTAAAATCGACGGCGCGGTTACCGTAAAAGGAGTAGTACTGGAAGGGGGCGGCACCTATAACGAAATGTATGATAACGCTGTTCAGAAAAATACTATCAGGCTTGTTTATGATCTGCCAAAACATTTTTTAAGACTTTCAGCCGGGGATGTTACCTACAAAACGACAGGATACCAGTCATATATACCAATAGGC
Source organism: uncultured Fibrobacter sp. (assembly GCA_964390065.1). Taxonomy (GTDB): domain Bacteria; phylum Fibrobacterota; class Chitinivibrionia; order Chitinivibrionales; family Chitinispirillaceae; genus JAAZBG01. The sequence goes on from CAYMGX010000154.1 coordinate 2,781, forward strand.
GGCATTGGAATTTCCAAAGACTACGCTCTTCAACCGCACACAAACAGTTATCCTGTCAGCAACAGGGAGTTTTTCCTTACTGAGCAATCAGAAGTAGATGTCTGGGTTAATGACATTCTTGTCAAGAGTCTGCTGCTTGAGCCCGGCACCCATGATATACGCGGTTTCCCTTTTGCAACGGGAAGCAACAATGTACGGATTGAAACCAGGGATTTTTCGGGCCGGATCGAAACCCTGGAGTTCTCCTTTATTCACGAACCGGTACTGCTTGCTAAAGGGAAATCACACTATCTCTTCAATATCGGACTGCCATCAAGAATCTACAAAAATGAATACGTTTACAATACACACGATCCTTATATGGTGGCGACGTATAAACGAGGATTGATTGACAATTTTTCCTTTGAGGTATATGGTCAGGGCTTTCTTGACAGAGGGATAGCAGGTGCCAATGGAATCTATGCACTATCATTGGGTACTATTCACGCAGATCTTGCCGGGAGCTTTGATACAAAAGAAGGGGCGGACATTGGTGCAAAACTTGGTTTTTTCTATCGCTCGAAAGTGTCCTATTCAAAAAGCAAAAAATCATCAACCGGTTCATTGCAACGGATAAACCCAATAACCTGGAACACCCTGATAGAGTATCTTGGTGATGGATTTCCAAAAGCGATTCAGGATTCCAGTGTCTTTTACGAAAAACAGTTACGATTTTCCACCGATCTTTCCATCCCGATGCCGGGCCAGTTTAATTTTAACCTTAAAAGCGCATTCAGCATTATCCCTGATTCAAATAACATTTTTGAAATAGGTATGGGCTTTCAAAAAACACTGTTTCGATCGTTACGTGCAGCAGCAAATTTCAGCTATTTATCAGATACCAGATCAAACAGGGCAAATCCGTATGTCAGTGTCCAGGCACAATGGACATTCAATTCCGGCCCTAATAGCATTACTGTCAGTGAGTCAGTCACACGGCAGCCACCGGCTTCTTCAGATACACTTATGTCAAATAACGCAAAAAAACGTGAATGGGATTTTGCTACTGATGTAAATTGGGATTATCTGAATACCTATCAACGTCCGGGAAAAATCAGTGGCGGCATTTCTGCCCATATTGACGAAATGTATAGTAATTACAACGGACGTGTCGGTTACAGCGGTAATGCCGGAAGTATAGAATTCAACCAGAATCTGGGTACACCGGGATATTTTCAGGAACAGTTTATTCAGCATCAGAGTGATCTTACCCTTAAAACATCGTTAGTTTTTGCAGATGGCACAATAGCACTTTCCCGTCCTGTCTACAGCAGTTTTGTGATAGCGAAGGGTACAAAAAATCTCAAAGGCAGCACGATCAGGATAAATCCTTATGATAAAGATGATTATGAAGCCACCTCTACCTGGTTTGGCCCTGCAGCACTCCCATTGCAATCTCCCTATACTTTAAAGAAAATAAAAGTATCACCACTTAATTCGTCGGTAGCATCAATAAACGACCGGGTGGATTTTACGCTTTTTCCGCACTACAAAAGCGGCTTTTTACTCAAAGTCGGATCCGATATCACCGTGCTTGTCATAGGCACGCTGCTTGACAAATATGGCAATACGTTAAACTATCAGGCTATAAGTATTACTTCAAACGATACTACTGATTTCAAGCCTATAAGCACCTTTACAAATCAGGCAGGCAGGTTTCAGTTCATGGGTACCGCAGGACAAACTTACGAGATGCGTCTTGACGGTTTACCAGATGATAAACCGGTTTCCATTACAATACCTGATGACAAGAATGATTTCTATCGTGTAGGCGAAATCAGGACTGGCGCACTTAACTCTGAACCGTCACAATCCAGTACAGTTGATGAACCCCCTACCCCGGCAAATGAGCTGCCTGAACAGGAAAAACCTGCTGCTAATGTGGCTGCAGCATCACTTTCAATGCCAGCTTCTGATGCCGACAAGATTATTGATAAAAAAACAGTAGAAAAACCTGTAGATCCTGATGTAAAAACCTCCTACATTTTCGGTACGCTCAGAGATTCCAGTGGAACCCCGATATCTCTTACCTCATTTGAAATTATACCCTTAGATGATCCGTCGGCAGCACCAATCAGGTCATTTACCAACAAGGATGGCAATTTTCAGTTTATCGGCACCAAGCCAGCAAAATACCGCATGGCAACAACAGAATCCCCTGACAGCGGATCATTGGACCTCGTTGATACGTTCAGTGTCACCGAAGCGGATATGGGTTTACATCATCAGATCAGAACCATAAGACTTAACAAAAATGAAATACCTGTACAAGTTTCCAAAACAGATGCACGTACATTAAAAGTTACCGGAACCATCGAGAATAAAGAGGGTATGCTGCTTAAGCTTGCTCCCGTATCGGTGATATCCATTGACACATTAATCAACTCATTTACCGATGACAATGGTGCATTCCAGTTTATCACCCGTTCACCCGGCAAATATATGATTTACGCAACGGGTTCGGGAACCAACACCGGTGCGATTATCAACCTTAAACCTGAAGTAAATGGGATAATTGATGTCGGCCGTCTGCGTATAGAACAGCAGTAATTATACGAATACTAAATCATTATTTCTTCTTTGCACACTTCAATTGATGTCATCATTTTGATACACTTCCGGTTTTTTTGTAAACAGGTCTCTTGTCATCACGGTTAAAATCAAGATTCTCCTCAAACGTTTTCCGGTGATTGCTCTTATAGGTTATACCCAGTGGAAATCCCTGTCGACAGATTTATTTTCGTGCCGTACTTACTATACCTGAATCTGTAACAGCTTCAACAGTAATATCACCGTTTTTAATGGCTCTATCAGAATCAGAATAAATTGTTCTGTTGTCATCGAAGGTGACTTTAATAGAATATGTTTTTCCGCCATTGGTGACAAATCGGGTCCTTTGAGAATGACCTTTTTAATATTGGCCGCGATGATGCTGCCTGATTCATGATTGATGGTTGCAGTCATTATCGATCGTTCTGTTTGGTTTTTGATAATTACCGATGCGATATTTCCGTTTACGAACGTATAAATTCCAATGAAGTACCCTACGACAAGCAGAATGAGGGCTATAGAGATAATAGTAACAAACTTTTTCATATGGATTTCCTTATTGTTTAATTTTGGGATCAGATTATGGTGATAAAGATACTTTTAAGCAGAGGCAATTGCAAAAGTCTTTCGGAATTGATTTTTCCATAACACAATGCGATCGTCCCGACTCCACACAACGACAGTCTTGATTCTAACGCTGAGAAGTACCGTTCTCATTCTCAGTAAAATAATTCCAATAGTCAAGAAATTTAATTTTATTTACCAACATTGTCTCAACAAACATAATATCTTTAGCGGCACCATGATTGCTACTTATTGACGAAACAATTATCTTATAGCTATGGTGTTAACCGTATCAAAATTGCTCTAATCGCACATATGCTTTTCGAACAAAAGGAAAAGATCATGAAAAATGTTGTAAAACGTATCATTAGCACCTCTGATGACCGCAGTATCGGTCTGGTTGCCTTGTGGATTTTCACCAGAATTGCGTTAATGACACACTGCTATGGAAAAGTGTTCGGAAATCCGGGGCGTTTTGTCGCTGGAGTGGAAAAAATCGGATTTCCCTTTCCAACTATTTTCGCATTTGCCGCTTTGTTCAGCGAGTTTTTTGGCGCACTCCTTTTGTGCTGTGGTTTTTTAACCGCTTTTGGGCTTTTTTTATTGGATGCACCACGGGTGTTGCTGCATTCATCGTACACGGAAGCGATCCGTTCGCACAAAAAGAACCGGCACTGTTCTATCTTTTTATCGCCTTCTTTTTTATGATTAAATATGGAGGTACTTTTTCGATTGGCTACCTGCCAGGACAGAAGCTTGACAATAAATAATAGATATAGGGGGAAGCGCTACTGGGTAGGCGCTTCTTAAGATTCACTTTTATTACAGGAGGTTTTATATGATGCGAGTGATACATTTCGCAGTAGTGATGACAGTTGTTTTTGGTACCGTTACTTTTTCTTATGCAGAGCAAAAAACTACTGCTCCGACGGTTCAGGCAGGTACCTCTGCATTCACTCTTTCGGCGTTGCCCTATGCGCGCAATGCTCTTGAGCCGCACCTGTCGGCAAACACTATAGATTTTCATTACGGCAAACATCATCAGGGCTACGTTGACAACCTTAACAGACTCACCGCCAATACAGATATGGCAGGCCTGCCGATAGAAAAGATCATACTTAAAACGGCAGGCAATACAGGCAAGGTGAGCATTTTTAACAATGCCGCACAGGTCTGGAACCATACGTTCTTCTGGAAAAGTATGAAACAAGGTGGTAACAGCGCACCCACAGGTAGGTTAGCGGAGATGATCACCGCATCGTTTGGTAGTTTTGATTCATTCAAAACAGCGTTTAGTGATGCGTCAACAACTCAGTTCGGGAGCGGATGGACCTGGCTTATACAAGAAGGAAATACGCTTAAAATAGTCTCAACATCCAACGCAGATACGCCAATCGCACACGGGCAGACAGCGCTTATCGTGTGCGATGTCTGGGAGCACGCGTACTATCTTGACTACCAGAACCGCCGTAAGGATTTTGTTCAGGCATTTCTTAACCATCTTGCGAACTGGGAATTCGCAGCATCGCAACTGAAATAAAGTAAATGACATTATTCTCTTCAATATCGCAAATGGCATTGCAGGTGCAGTACAGTTCCACTCCCGTGCAATTGACAAGCAATTTAAAGTGGAGCTTGCTACTCAGCCGCGGCGTTTACTGTGCTCAGACGATTGGAATCGAACGGTTTTTCAGTGTTTGCTGCCCTTTCCTCGGTTTTTTTCTATCTCTGCGAATTCACAAAAGGATATTCAGCAATCTGAGTTAAATCAAAATCTTTCGGAGACCAAATTTTCACTTTCCTTATAAAAAATAAAAGCTGCATTCATCCGTGATGCAGCTTTTATTTTTTCATTTCTACTTAATGTGTTAAAATCAACTTTCGCAATTCGAAATTTAAGGTAGAATTATGCAATTGTAACGTTCATCAACCCTATTCATGTTTATGTTTTTGTGAGTCTACCTCCTTATTTTCTCCCGACTGGTGATGTTCAACGTTGTTTGAGATTGCTTTATGAATACCACCGACATAATGGAGATAGGTAACATATGCTTCGACATATTCACGGCCGGCATTAACACTCTCATTCTGGTGTTTCTTTGCTTCTATCACACTCTGAAACTTAGCATTAATTTCCTTCCGTATATGTCCTGTGATTTTAGTGATCAGTGTATCAGGATTTCCTGATTCAAGAGTTTTATCAGCCATAACTTCAATTGGATCTGATGGTGTGCTTTTTAATCCTGTAAACGGAGCCCCTTCCCCCGCACGATGAATTCTGACTAACGTCTCAAAGAAATACTGGTCTGCGAGCTCTTTCACTTCAGGACTTTTTTTCCTCACAGCGAGTACTTTTTGGAAAGCTGTTTTAATCTGTCCTTCATCGTCTTTTCTTACCCATTTAAGAAGTGACGTAACATCACCCTTTTCCAGCGCAATCTTAGCCTCTATCACCACAGGACCGTTATATGTATCACAATGGGCAATAGTATCAGACGGTAACATTGTAACTGCATAAAATATTACAATTGCAATAAATGAATTTGTTGGATTCGCACGTGACATGAAGCACCTCTTTCTCTAATGTTAGAACAATTAAACTAATCAATAAATTTTTAAGTCCTTTTTGAACTTCAGCCCTATAATCTGTACATTT
>CAYMGX010000155.1:0-8438 GCA_964390065.1 uncultured Fibrobacter sp.
TTGCAACTTTTTGCAGTTCATGCAATGAAAATGGTAATGGTGCATTCTCTTTTTTATTCTCATCTTTAAACGATTGCAATGAGAACTGTTTACCAATGCAATCATTTTTTACTTTTGTAATAAGGTCTTTATCTTCAAACTTTGTACCGTTGTCATCAAAGTAAATAAAGGGTAAATTTTTCCATTCTCCATTTAGTGTATAGAAAAACGATTCTTTGTGATTTTCCACTTCATAATCACGCTTGACAATAAGCGCAAGAGTAGCGGTTTGTACTCTACCGATGGAGATCCTGTCATTACCTGCGATAGAATAGGCCCTGGAGCCATTCATTCCAATGAGCCAGTCAGCCATCTGGCGAAGTTTCTGTGCTTCTCCAAGTAAATCATACTTGGATGAATCTTCCATCTTTGCCCATGCTTTAGCCAAGTCATCCACTGGAAGGGCTTTGGGCCAGATCCGCTTGAAGGGCGTGGTGATTTTTTCATATTCGTACCAGGATCTAAATATCCCCTCCCCTTCCCGATCACCATCAGTTGCCTCAACAATAAGGGAAGACTCATTAGCGAGTTTAGCAAGAAGTTTTCCGCGCGTAGCGCAATCCCCTTTGTATTTGAAAAGGAATTTTTCAGGAATAATAGGAAGATCTTCTGCTTTCCATTCTTTAAAGCCGTAATCATCCGGCATATAGAGTTCAAGAAGGTGTCCAAAGAATGATGAAATTAAATAGTGTGATGATTCATGGTATTCTCCACCGCAAGAGCGGAAGTTTTCATTGTATTTACATTGTAGCATTTCCATAATGGCTTTTGCTACTTTGGGTTTTTCAGCGATAATCAGTGTTTTCATGGTTTCTCCTGGATAATAGCCACTATTCAAGTAATGGATTGGTTAATAATCTGTTTTCAAAGTGAAAGAGAGCACTCTTTCGATGTTGTTTTCACTGGGGTTGCTTTTATAATGTCTTTTGACGCTTCCTGGGCAACCTCTTTGGTTGCAACCCCTGTATAGTAAGTAGCAACCTTTAATTTCAATGAATCAACCGAGTTACTTGTTGCCATAGTAATAAATTTCTCACGTTTGTTTTCCTTGTCAAACACTTTACGGTTGACGGCGTACACTGTTTCAGATGAGTTTGAATTGGTCAGTTTTTGGATATATGCTTGAATTTTTGAATCCTTATCAAGGTAATGTATTGTTTGATTTGGCTGATGTGATTCGGACGTCTCCCAACGTAAACCTTTATTGGTAAGTTTCTCCGAAATCTTTGCAAGGAGCTGCATATGCTCTTGTCCGGTCATAGTCCCTTTCTCAATAGATTCTTTAATCACTTTCTTTTGTTCCTCTGAAAGTGTAAGTCCAAGTTCGCGAGAACTATCAATAACTTTAAGAGTGACAAGATCATTGATTATTTGCGGCTCATTACTTTTTTTGGACAACTCAGTTAAAGCAGCATTATAAAAATATTCCCCGATTATTTTTTGACAATCTTTATAATAGGAGTAAATTCCTTTATCATCGTCAGAAAAAGTAACGAAATATAAATCATCGTCAGACATGATCTTGTCATAAGCATTCTCATCAATCTTTTCTAAACGGCTAATTTTGGCAGTTAATAGTTCGGTATTACTACTGTAAACAGTTTCATTGGTATAATGTTTCCAGGAATATCCTTTACTGATGTTATACTCAGAAAGTTTATCAATAACATCTGTTGCATCTTTAAAGGATAATTCACCACTATCAAAGCACCTTTTAAAGTGATCCGCAACATAATCCGGTAATGATACAGTATGCCGGTCTGCATGCTCTAATAAGTCAATCAAGTAAACTCTTGTCTTTTGTTCTGGATTACGCTCAATATAACTCGCAGTGGAAATACCAGCTGCAAGTTCATCATAAAAATCAGACATAGTATATCCCTTTTTTGTAGAATGGGTGTTGACAATTTAGCAATAGCCATTACAAAGTAATGGCCTTGCTGAAAAGTAGTAAGTATTTACATTGATAGAGAGTGATCAGGCGTTTTTGAAGGCGCTGGTTTCTGAGGTTCGGGATTTTTTTCAGGAGCCGCTTTTTCCAAATTTTTCGAAGCTTCCTTCGCAACATCTTTGATTGCTACACCAGTATAGAATCCAGCTATTCGAGATTTTAAACTATCAACCGAACTACTAGTAGCAAAATTTACAAAGATTTCTTTATTTTTTTCAGCATCAAAAGTACGCCTATTTGCAGCATAGAAGGTTGATTGATCCTTAGAATTTGTCCTTTCGTGGATATACGCCTGCACCGTTGCATACTTATCAACCAGGTAATGCACTGGTTGATTCGGCTGATGCGATTCAGGTGTTGCCCAGCGCAATCCTTTATCTGCAAGTTTCTCACTTACCTTTTCAAGGTGCTGCATATGTTCCTGTCCGGACATAGTACCTTTTTCAAGAGACTCCTTGATTGCTTCCATTTGGTTTTTTGGAAGCGTTAATCCCAGCTCACGAGAACGATCAATAACATCTTCTAATGTTATTTGTTTTGTAGCTTCAACTGACATTGACATAGAACCTCCATAGGGTTTGTGTGATAAAAAGCTGAATCTACCGTTAATTTGGAGTTGATTCAGATACTGATTTTATTAAATCTTCTTCAATTGATAACTTCACATTAGAGAAATCAGGAACTTCTGACTCAGGAACAGGAACACATTCTGCTTCTATTTCTTTCTGTAAAGCCTCCATTTTGTCAAATACTGATTTTAGTCCATTATTGACAGTTTCAAACGCTATTTCAGAAGGAGCAACAGCCGTGCCAGAACTAGCACTATTACGCCTTACTCTCAGATCCCTCGGATCAAATGCTACTTCATTTTGTGGAAATTTCGAATATGTAATTGACGTTTGAGTAATTTCAGAAATATCAGAAAACTGTAAGTAAAAGGAAAGGTTTTTAAGAGTCATTATTTGTGATGGTAAACAAATAGGTTTTTCAATTACATCGTTATTTATACTGATGGAATCTTTAAGATCACTTACTCCAAAACTTTTACTCTCTTTTGAACGATTGAATTCAACGGTACCAATCTCTTTACTGATAAATTCAGCAGTGAGATTATCTGCGACATTGAAATAGTATTTATTGCGGCAACCATTAATAATGGTTTTTGAAAGGTCTCTTCCATATATGTGTTCAATCTGCCCCATATCCTGAATTAAGATCCAGGATGACGCACCTTTACTTCGGCCCTGCGTTAACAGCTGAATTATTGAATCCATTTTGCTAAGCTGTCCAAACTCGTCAAGAATGAAATAAAGGCGACGATCTTGGTCATCGGGAAGGGTACATAGTGTTTTAATGGAGAAATCAAAAAAGGTTGTGATAATTGTTTTTAAGGTATCCCTGACTTTTGCCTGATTGGAAAGAAAAATTACGTTTTTTTCTGGGTTTGGATCTGCAATCCATTGCTCGATTGAAAAATCACCATCTGTACCAGAAAGATATCGCAGTGGAGCCGTGAAGGTAGCAATAATTGAATTGAATTGACCTGATAGTTTTGGATCTTCAAGATGTTTGAGTGCAATTCTTCCTTCTGGAATTGTTTGCATTCTTGCTTTCATTTGGTCCGGTGACTCAAGTATCAGATCATACAGTTCTTTATTTGTCGTCATGCCGTTAGCCAGGCAATAAAGCAACATCGCTTTAAGAAGGTCTCGGGGAGCAGTATGCCAGATAGGATCTCCGGATTTGTTTTCCGCAATAAGTGAAGCTGCTATTGATTCAATATCCGGATCTGTTTTTAATTCATTAAAAATAGTCCAACCTTTATATTTACCATTCGGATCATTCAAACCCATATGCCTTACATCAAGAGGATTGAAGATGTAATGTTTTTTGGGATCGTAGAAAGCGGGAATCATATCGCCTTTAAAATCGTGGATAATACATTTCTTATTATCCTTCATAATTGCACTGATTACTTTATTCGCGAATTGGCTCTTTCCACTACCGGTAGCTCCGATGATGAAATGATGTTTTGTAACAAAAGAATTTGGGATAAAGATTTTTTCATTGAGCGGAATTTTAAATCCCTTATTGTATTCCTGAAGAAATTCAGCATAGTGTTTTTCATCTGCAAAAACTTTACCGCGAATATATTTGTCTTTCATTGATTCTTTGTGTTTTCGACTTAGTATAAAGAGAATAGCAAAGTAGATCCAATACAACTGAGCGGTTATTATGAACCAGAATAAAAAGTTTTTTTTAAAGATCGGTAAAAGCTTGGCATCGAAATAATGCTTCATTGTACGATGAAATTCGTTGTACTCTATCTGCATAAATGTACCTTGACAGGCGTATGGAACTTTTAGCTTACCGAAAGGTAAAAGCTTATGTCTGAGTTCTGCAGCAACATATGCTTTGAAAATGCATACATCAGGTTGTTCAAAACCTTTGTAATAGTATTCCGGGTGATATTTGTTGATCGAGAAGAGTATTAAAAGTTGGGCTATAAAAAGAATGGCTATAATGTATACAGACATTTTCGAGAACATCTTCCACTGAGTGAAGATGTTCTCAAATCCTTTGAAACTGTTGGTAAGGATATTACCTTTTGATGATGACATAGAGCTCCTTTAGCTAAGAATTTATTTCTTAGTCTTAGAAGCAATATCCATTCCAGTAGCATCCTCCTTTCCTTCAACTGGTTTTTCTGTCATCGAAAAATATTTCATGCAAATAGCTGCTATTTTTGAATTGTCTTTGCAATGAGGATCTACTTTGAAGTGCTCAAACAGATCTTTACCTGCATTTATGAATTTGTTCTTTTTCTCTGCCTCTTCTGCTTTTTTCATAAGAGCAGCCATTTTCTTTCTCTTTGCATCAAGTGCAAGCAACTGTTGCTTATACTTACTTGCTCCGGTAGCGGTATTTGGCATGGATGTAATACTCCTTGATAATGGTTATATCGATAAATCAATTTTTGATAAATCAATAGTCTTGTTAAAATCTGACAGGTTATTGTCAAAAGCAATATCCGGGCCAGATTGTGAAGGTGCATGTTCTTTTTCTTGTTTTTCTAGAGTATATCTGTTCCACTGGATGACTGATTCTTTTTGCTGTTCTTTTATTGCCTGATTGATAAGCTCGTTCGAATCACTGGTGTAAACGACGGCATCTAACTCAGCTCTCGTAATCGCAACGTACGCTTCATTATAATTTGTCTTTTGAGTATGGTCATGACACCATCGGACTTGTTCAACGGTTGCACCTTGTGACTTATAGCTAGTGACTGCATAAGCATGATCAAGATATCGATAGCTATTCAGATTAAAAGATGCTCGTGTCTCCTCATATATATGTATATGGTCAAATTCTGATTTTTGTATTTGAGACTGTAACTTCTTACCGCTGCTATCCTGATACTCAACATAAATATGTTGTGCCTTGGAGTCAATTTTCGTAATGAAAAGTTCTGTTTTTTCAGGAATACCTTGAAGTGATTTCATGGCAACGGCAGTCAAAAAAACTTTCTTTGGATCTTTTTTGAACACTGAAAAATTAGCTTTTAAACGCTTTTTAGAAAATGAAAATTGCGCCATTCCATCTTTATTAATACTACGAATGGTACCCATTTTGCCATTTTCAAGACCTAAAAGTTTGTCATTTTTAAGAGTAATTATTGAGTCCCCTACCCCAAAATTCTTATGAACAACATTGAAAGCCTGGATCTTTTTTGCATCTTTGAAGAGATCAATCGTGTATATTTTTGCTTGTTCTTCACGCTTATCAGAGATGATTTTTACAGACATTGTGTTAGTTTTTGGATCAACACTTACGACTTCTGCTTCACTTCCCTGCTTGATTTCACCTGATGGTTTTTGGAAAAAAACACGTTGTCCTGATGAATAACTATCTGCAAAACGCTGCTTACTACCACTAAGATTTGCTCCCTGAAGTGTCAAAAATGATGCTCCAGAATCAACTATTTTTCTCTCAATTAGTGATGATCTTATGGAAGAATTAAGATCTGTACGGTCCTTATTTGTCGCTGTTAGTACTATTGTATTCAGCCATTTTTCCCGGTCTTCCAGGTAATCTTTTGCTACATTTTGAAGCCGTTCTTGTCTGTCTTTAATCATAATAAGACCCTTAGAAGTGTCCATAAGATCGAATGCTTTCATTACATTTTCAGCACTTTTTTTCTTAAATTCAGACACGATTTGCTTCATATGTTCGGTCTTTTGCCGCCGAACTTCGGTGATTTCTGAGTAACCTGTAAAAGGATTTTTCTGCAAATCCGCAAACATTCTTCCCTGTTCAACAGCACTAAATTGTTTGGAATCTCCGATTAAAATGACTTTCGCTCCAAAGTTTTCAGCCTCTTTAAGGAACTTACTAAGCTTCTTACTTCCAAGCATTCCTGACTCATCAACTACCCAGATCTCCCCCGTTCCGATATGCTCTTTCTTTGAAAGTAAAAATGAGTCTACTGTAGAGGTTTCAATTTTCGCGCTCTGAAGTTCTACTGCTGCCTTAGCGGTTGGGGCAAATCCTCGAACAGTGAAACCGTGTTCATTCATAATTTCCCGGAATGATTCTACTGCGAATGTTTTTCCAGCTCCCGCATCACCCTGGCAAATATTTATAAAAGAGTTTGAGCAGCTCATCATTTTAATGGCTGCTTTCTGTCCTTCGGTAAATTCTATTCCCTCTGTTTCTTTTCTCTGAAGAAAATTTCTAACTTCTTCATCAGGAACTGATATCTTAAAAGCCCCATCTAATTTTACTGCTGTATCAAAAATTCCAGTCTCAATTTCCACCATCTTTTGTGTTGTGAAGTACTCTACATTTGGTGCCACGGTTCTGCCAATCAGGATATCCTTTTCCCCAAGTTTCACAAGCTCATGATGACGATGAAATGCATCAATAATTTCACCTTTAGAATAAATCCCTAGTCCATTTTTAAATGCGAGTTGAAGCACATCTTCTTTTCTGAATGCAGACTGATTTTCAGTAATATCAGTGAAAGCCATCGATAAACATTCATAAACAGAAAATGGTTTTTCCGTTTCTGCATTTGCAGATAACTGCATGGATTCTTGTTTGAGAGTTTCAAGGGTGGTTCCGTATTCCTGTAATCGTTTTTCTGTATCAATTCTGATCTGTTCAACATCAGAATCAACTTTATATTTCCTTGAATCCAGGCAAGCCAATTCAAACTTCTGCGCATCTCGGATATTATAGTCTTCGTAATGCTTTCTTCCTTCCAAAACTTGTTTACGACGTGTTGAAAATTCGTCGATTATTTCTCGCTTCACCCCGGCAATCTCAAAGAGACCTTTGGATCGTTCGGTCACATCAATTTTATAACCAAGCGTTGTTAATTCTTTTGCCAATTCGTTACGGTATACCTGTCCGATGTAGAGCTGATTTTTAAACATCTCCCCCATCTCCAATGCCCGCCATTTTTTATCAGCACCTTGTGTCATATTCATGATCACGCAATGGCTATGAAGTTGTGGTTCCAACTCGCGTGATTCATGATGATTAAAACGTGCTGCAACGATGTTGTTTGACTTGTATGAATACTGACCTTGAGCACCTGTTCGTATGATGGCATAATTCCGTTCTATCTCTTCCAAAGCTCGTATAACTGCAGTGTTATGAGCCTGCTCGATTCTACCATCAACATACGAGAGTACACTTACCGATTTTGGACATGAAAAAGTGAAATCAACATATGATCTTCTTTTACCGGTTCCAGCATACTGAACAAGGGAATTTCCTTCCATATCAACACCATCAAGGATGTGACGAAACTCACTTCGCTCAATACCTCCGGTAATGTTCAAATCGTTCAGGCCATTACCGAACCACTGTCCTTGTTCATTTTTTTTGGCATAGTATGAATCTGCTTCAAAGTATGCCATTCCTGATGCGGCGTTTTTGGGTTTTGAGATGGAGAGCATTTACTTTATTCCTTTAAGAACTTTCATAATAATTTGGGGGTCCTTCAAATCGAATAGTTTAAGTATAGGACCTAAATCGGAGGTTGCTTTTTTGTATGCTTCACTATCAGTTTTAACCAGGTACTCTGATGTTGTTTTATGGAAAGCTTCAAACCGGAACATAAAGAAGTAATACAGCTTCAAAATGGTTTGATACTGATAACAAGTTAATGAGTCACTGAATGTATTTGCTTTATCAAATTTTGCTTGCAACTCTGCAAATTCTTTTGCAATCCCCTCTGAGATTTTATCACTCACTTTCTGAGCAAAGTTTGCCAACATTGGTTTATCAGAATCCTTCATATCACCATTGAGATCCTTTTCAATTAATTCAATAAGATAAGCAGCTGGAGCTTTGCCAAGTTCAACAGCCCGTTTTTTAAATTTTTCTTTTAATGACGGTGCTATTCTGAAGTTCATAAAATTCGATTTTGACTCTTTTT
>CAYMGX010000156.1:0-8428 GCA_964390065.1 uncultured Fibrobacter sp.
TATAATAAAATGACACTCTACCGGTATGCTTTTATGAAATGTTATATAAACCATTGACATTACCTGAGGTTATTAATCAGATTTAATTACATGGTCTCAGTAACCTGTTCGCAACGATATGTTTAGTGCAAAATAATTCTTAGGTCATAACACTATCGATTAATTTTACCTGTACCAGCAGAAAATTGATCAGATGCCACATCAGTCACACAGGAACGAAATGAAATCCTGATATATAAAAAGGTAAGCAGGATTTATGAAAACTGCCAATTTTTACTCACTTTTTGATGAATCTCCGGCAAATCTGCGACGCCTCGCACTGATTTTATACTCAGTTCTTGGCCCGTTTTTTATCACAGTTTTTGTAATTGCATCCGGTAAATCTGAAACCAACAAAATCGGGTTGGCGATTGCAACGGTTAATCTTATAATTTCATTGGCATGGTTGTGGCTGCGTCCGAAACCCCGACTTATTGAATGGGTCTTTCCTGTTTCCATTGTACCGGCTTTGGCGTGCGGCATTGCGTATGAATCATTACACGGTAATGGTCTGGGATTTCTGCTGATTTTAATTGCACCGATCACCTGGGCAGCTCTTCTGTACCCGGCACCAATCGTCATAACAAGTCTTACTGCTGCAATTAGCATAGTAGCTTTCGCTATCTATCACGACACAAACGATCTGCTCATAACTGCTATCAACACATCGCTGTTTTCAGCATTCAGCGGTTTTGTTGCATTGGTTGTATTTTACAAAGCAAATGCCCTGCATGAAAAATCATTACAACTTAAATACAGGGATGCCCGATGGCAGTCACTTTTTTCAGCATTGACAGAAGGGGTTATTCTTCAGGACATTAGCGGATCTATCATTGAGTGTAACCGTTCGGCAGAAAATATTCTTGAACAACGTTTTGAGGAGATGAAAAATCTTCCCCCGTTTTTACTTTGCAAGTGGGATTGTGTTAACGAATCAGGAAATGTGATTAAACAGAATGAATACCCTGCAGCCAGGGTACTGTTGGATAAGAAATCTGTGACCAATCTTGTTCTTGGTTTTTATAAAACTGAAAACAGTTGCACATGGCTTCAAATTAACACCGTGCCGGTTTACGATCCGGTATCCAACGAACTAAAAGCATTTGCAACATCATTTCATGATATTACCAGTCAGAAATTACATGATGAAACACTGCTTCAAAGTGAAGCCCGATACAAGCAACTCGCTGAAATATTCCCGGAAACGATCTTCGAAACAGACTTTGATTTTAATGTAACCTATATTAACGGATACGGTTTGAAACGATTCGGCCTTGATCCGGATTTAAAAAACAATAAATACAATCTGCTTAATTTTGTCCACGACGATGATAAACTATCGGTATTTAATCGTCTGACATCAAGAACTTCAGGGTTCACCGGTAGTTATCTTGAATTCAAAGCCAGGGACAACACCGGGAACATCTTTGAGGCAATGGGTTTCACGACACTCATTTTTAATAACAGTAAACCGGTTGGTCTCAGAGGGTTCCTGCTTGACATTACAAAAAGAAAGCTTCTTGAACAGCAGATTCAGAATAATGAACAGTATCTTCGAACACTTATTGATAATATCAGTGCAGGTGTCGTTATTGTTGATGCTGAAACAATGCTTATTGAACAGGTCAACTCTGCCGCACTGGCGCTACTTGGAAAAGAGTTATCACAAGTCAAGGGACATCACTGTAAAACATACATCTGCCCCGACGTCCCGGAGCACTGTCCCATTCTTGTATCAGGCACTGATGTTGAGAATGTTGAACGGTACATAATCAGAAGTGATGGAGAACGAATTGCAGTACTTAAATCGGTCAAAAGAATATTTGTCAACTCTCGCACAAAACTGCTTGAAACATATGTAAACATTCAGAGCCAGAAAGATGCCGAAAAGGCACTGTTATTAAAAAGTGATGAAATTGACCGGTATTTTAATTCAAGTATGGATCTGCTCTGCATTACCGACACTGCCGGAAATTTTATACGGGTAAATCCGGAGTGGGAACGTGTGCTTGGTTATGATTTAAGCTATTTTCAAGAAAAAAACATTTTGCATTTTGTTCACCCTGATGATATCGGATATATTCTGGAAATCATTTCACACCTTGGCGATGAATCGTTGAAGATTACCTTTGAATGCAGATACAAATGTAAAGATTATTCGTACCGGTGGATTGAATGGCGGTCGACACAAAAAAATGGTCTTGTCTATGCTGCATCCCGGGATATCACTGACCGGAAACAGGCACTTCTTGACATCAAAAAAGTAAACCAGTTTCTGGAATTTGAAACAGCCCGCGCTAATGCACTTGCAGCTCAGGCAGAAGAGGCAAATGCTGCTAAAAGCAACTTTCTTGCCACTATGAGCCATGAGATCAGAACACCCATGAATGGCGTTATCGGTATGACACACCTGCTCATGAAAACAGAGTTGACAGAACAGCAGCGTCATTATACAAAGATTATTAAAAACAGCGGCGATTCGCTTCTGTCGTTAATCAATGACATTCTTGATTTTTCAAAAATTGAAGCAGGAAAAATTGACATTGAGAATACATCATTTAACATTCACCAGCTTCTTGACAACACAATCAACGCATTCCGCTTTGAAGCACAGCGGAAGAATATCGCATTAACAAGTTCTGTTGACGCTGATGTACCTGCCCATCTTGTCAGCGACCCGTTTCGAATCAGACAGATTCTTGTCAATTTATTAAGCAATGCCTTTAAATTTACAGAACGCGGATCCATTGATGCCCGCTGCTCTCTTGACACAATAAAAGCAGACTCATGCATTATCAGATTTCATATTTGTGACACCGGTATCGGCGTACCCACTGATAAGCAGCATCTTCTCTTTACCCGTTTTTCACAAATAGACAGCAGTATAAATCGCAAATTCGGAGGTACCGGACTCGGGCTTGCCATCTCAAAGCGTCTTACTGAACTGCTTGGTGGAACTATTGGCATGGAAAGTAACTTCGGGCATGGTGCAACCTTCTGGTTTACTGCTAATTGCCACATTGTCAATGGCACCGACATCCGGAATGCACAACCTGCATCAGATACTACAGCTGACGATACGTTCCTGGCACATGACAACCTTGCCGGTTCGGGAATCCTGCTGGTTGAAGATTCCCTGATCAATCAGGAAGTCGCTGTCGGTATTCTTAAAAACCTCGGATTCGGGACAATAAAGATCGCATCTAATGGTTCTGATGCAATAGAACTTTTGAAAAAGGAAACCTTTAACCTTGTACTCATGGATCTTCAGATGCCGGAAATGGATGGTTTTCAGGCGACGAAAATTATCCGTGATGAGTCATCTGAGGTACTTGACCACAATGTGCCGATTATTGCGATGACCGCCAACGCGACCCGTGAAGATCATCATGCATGCATGCGCGCCGGTATGAATGCATATCTTTCAAAGCCATTCGACCCCGATCGACTCAAAGAACTGCTTAAATCACACTTCAAACCAGCAGATCCTGCCGCCATTCAGAAAAAAAAGCAGGTACCGGAATCATTCTGCGATGCAGCGATTTTCGATTATAACGAAACAATGCGCCGTTTATTAAATGATCAGACGCTTTTACAGACAATTCTTAAAATGTTCATTGATGATACTCCCCTGCAATTAATTCAACTCAGGCACCATCTCGGGAAAAAAGATCTAAAAGAACTTATTTTAAGAGCCCATTCACTAAAAGGTGCTGCAAGTAATGTAGGCGCAGAACAATTGCGTCAAACTGCCGCATCGATCGAATCTGCTGCACGTGCAGAGAATATCTCGACAATTTTCGATAGTATTGTACAATTTAATGACCAATTTAATGTTTTTGCAAAAGAGGTAGTACGATACCTTGATACGTCAACGCATACGGGACTAAAAAAATGAAATCGCTGGTAGTTGAGGACGACCTGATCAGCCGGACTGTTTTAAAGGAAATGTTAAAAACATTTGGCGCTGTAAACAGTGTTACAAACGGATTCGAAGCTCTTACGGATGTTGAGAACGCTCTCACTGCAGGCAATCATTATGATCTTATCTGCCTTGATATAATGATGCCGGAAATGGATGGGCAAACGGTATTAAAGAAGATCAGGGCACTTGAAGAACAGTCTGCACTCCCCGGTGACTCATCCGCAAAAATCCTGATGACCAGTGCACTCAATGATTTTGATCATATCCGCAACTCCTACGCAAATTTATGCGATGGGTATCTGGTCAAACCTATTGACAAAAACAGACTAATCCTCGAGCTGAGAAAACTCGAACTTATTCAGTAGTAATTAGAGGTTTGAAATGCTTAGCGCTCAATAGATTACGGTTCTGCGCCGTGACCAACTGCGCCAATCAGGATAATACCGGGGAATTTTATTAAACCATCAATATATAGAATAACTTATTTTATGACCGGCAATTGAATTATTAACGGGTGATGCATTCCATTCCTGCAAACGGTGCATCACTATTTCTACTTGTAGTTAAGGAACTGATTTAAATGGGATTTAAAGCAATACGCAAGCTTCCGGCTCCTGATGAGATAAAAGCGATTGTACCGGTTACCGCAACGATGACTGCAGCAAAAAATTCACGGGATGCCATTATCCGCAGTATTCTTGAGAAAAAAGATAGCCGTTTTATTGTTGTCATTGGTCCGTGCAGCGCACATGATGAAAACGCGGTTTGTGAGTATGTAGAACGTCTTGCGAAAATTCAGGAGCAGATCAAAGAGCGGGTTTTGATCATTCCCCGCATTTACACCAATAAACCCCGCACCACCGGTCAGGGCTACAAAGGTATGGCACATCAGCCGGATCCATCAAAGGAACCGAATATGTCTGAAGGCATTCTCGCAATCCGCAAGATGCATCTCCGGGCATTCTCCGTATCAGGGTTGACATCAGCAGATGAAATGCTTTATCCGAATAACCATCCGTATCTTGACGACATGCTGAGTTATGTTGCTGTCGGTGCCCGGTCAGTTGAAAATCAGGCTCACCGCCTTACTGCAAGTGGTCTTGACATTCCGGTCGGTATGAAAAATCCTACAAGCGGTGATCTGAAAGTTGCACTTAATTCGGTCCTCGCAGCACAACTGGCACACGTTTTTTCATACAATGGCTATGAAGTGGAAACGTCAGGGAACCCCTATGCGCATCTTATTCTCAGAGGAGCTATCAGCCATCTCAGTCAGGTGATTCCTAATTACCACTATGAAGACCTGATCCGCGTCTCAGAGGATTATGAAGACCGCAAACTGTTAAATCCTGTAATTTTTGTTGATACCAACCATGATAACAGTGGAAAACATTACAAAGAACAGCATCGAATCAGCATGGAGATATTACAAAGCCGTAAATATTCCCCCACGCTGCACAAAATAGTCAGGGGCCTTATGATTGAAAGTTTCCTTGAAGAGGGTAATCAGAAAGCCGGTGAGTCTACCTATGGAAAGTCAATTACTGATCCATGTATCGGCTGGAACGAAACAGTGCGCTTACTTAATGATATTGCCGAACGAAGTGTATGAACTCCCTGAGAGCACTTGTTTACCTTGAAAATCCCGTTGATGCATTCACGATTACAGAGGAACAATACCAGCGGCTCAGGGATGCACTGCCGGAAATACGATTTTCTCAGGTTACAACCGATCACGAATTTGAAGAGCGACTTCCGGAATGTAATATTGTCATAACCTGGAAGTTTACAGAGCGCTGGTATGTGTTTGCGCCGCAGCTCAGGTGGATCTTTACACCGGCAGCAGGTAACGACTGGATCGTTCACGACCCATCACACCGATCTCTCGTTGTCAATGGAACCTTTCATGGCGTTTTGATGACAGAATCGCTGTTAGGCATGATGTTGTTTTTCAACCGGAGATTCAGCCAGCTTATTGACAACAAGAACAAATGTATTTTCGATCGCAATGTGCAAAGTTCTGCGCCATCACTCTATGGACAACATGTCCTGATTATCGGGTATGGTACAATCGGTACCTATGCCGGCGCTGTATTATCGTCGCTTGGATGCAAAATAAGCGGCGTCAAGAAATCGTTATGCAGCAAAAAAGACACTCCGGCAGTACTATACACATTCGATACATTACCTGAAATAATCGGTACAGCAGATCATATAATAACCATATTACCAAAAGATTCATCAACCGATGCAATCATCACACCAGATCATTTTTATCGCATGAAACGCAGCACATTCTTCTACAATATCGGACGAGGGAACTGTTACAAAGAGGAAACACTGGTTAATGCGCTTGATAACGGTTATATTGCCGGTGCAGGTCTTGACGTATTCGAAAATGAACCACTTCCCGCAAACTCAAAACTCTGGCAGATGAACAATGTATTTATCATGCCGCATTCATCCGCAATTTGCAAATCATACCTTGACTTCTACATTGACGAGCTTGTAGAAAAATTATCATCATTGCAGGATAATGGGCAGCATTTGTAACGTAACGATAAATACGGTATATTCAGAAGTTCTCCGGTGAATAAGGGTATCAAACAGTAATTATTACAAGAGTATCGGGTGAAATCGAGATACGTTTGTCGAGCGAAGTCGAGACAAGGTTATCGGGCACATCCTGGAAAACCTTTTATCAACATACTGATCGCAATTATTATCACCACCTGTACAACAATAAACAGTACTACTGCATAGGCGATTGAAAATTTCCGGGCAGCATCTGAATCGGATGCTTTACTCCCGTCTGCAAATTCAACACTGACAAGTCTGTCTTCAATGCTGTTGTACACATAGACACTGTCAACATCATAGCAGGTGAAATATTCGAGCAGTTGACGGCGGGTGGTGGTGTTTGATGGATTAACGCAATCGGCGCCGCTTTTTGCATCAACAATCGCCGTTTTATTATCTTTTTCAACAAGAAAATCCGCGCGCAGAGTAAAACACCGGGCCTGACCATCAATAATCATCTGCTTCTTGATATGAGCTTGTTCTTTTAGTATTGTAAAACCATTTTTGAGCAGATACTCTTTTGCTTTCTGTTCACCATCCGCACCGCCATCGCGGTTGAATTTAAGTATTTTACGTTTCTTCGCCCTGCTCAGTGCCTGATTAATCACACTCCCTGCAAGAATCAGCAGAGTGCCTGAAAGTAAAGCAATGATACCAATAAGGATAATCTGATTATGTTGAATATTCATATGAGGGAAAGGAATAGCTTAAATTGAGAAGGATGCGATTATCAATCTCAATTGTTACCTCAACCTGATATTATGTTTGAATATCTGAGAAAAATGGCGACAACTTCGCACGGGAAACCGGATTTTGAAGCAGCTTACGAAGCGAACGATCGCGAATCAGTCTGACACGCTCACGGGTAAGTTTGAGTTCTTTACCAATCTCTTCAAGTGTAAATTGACGTGAAAAATTGAGACCATAGTACATGCGAAGGATTCGCTCTTCACGGCTGGTAATATTCTGAAGGCAGCTGTCGAGAACATTTCCCAGTTCCCTGCGTTCATTTTCACCATCCTGATCGGGATCTTCACCAAGCATATCAGCCAGCGTCTTTGATGAATCCTCATCGTTACCGGTTGAACTGACCGGTGAATCAAGCGAAACACCTTTGAGTTTCTCCATGATATCAACAATTTCACTCTCATGGCCCTCAAAATCTTTTTCGGCAATTGTAAGGTTGTAATCGCCACAATTGCGTTCAAGCGCCTGTTTGAATTTGTTGATCAGAGCGATTTTATTTGGAGGTATACGAACAGTTCCTGCCTGTTCAAAGAGAGCTTTCTGAATAGATTGTCTGATCCACCACACGGCATAGGAGATAAACTTGACATTCATGTTCAGGTCGAAACGTTTAGCGGCCTTGAGGAGACCAATATTACCTTCATTGATAAGTTCGAGATAGCTCAACCCTCTCCCGCGATAACGCCGTGCAACACTCACGACAAACCGTAAATTTGCAGTGATCAGCTTATCAATCGCACCCTCCTCATCGTTCTGAACGCGAATCACAAGATCCCGCTCTTCTTCATCCGTGAGAACTTTGTAGCGATTAATATCCCGAAAATATAATGTTTCTGTTCTGGTTGTCATAGTCATAATTTAATCGTTTCAACTTCCATAGCAACAGAACTAAATTAAATTAGTTTTACCAGCAAAAGCAAGGATGTTGGAATTCCCCATTCTAAATTATTATACAATTTATTGTCATTTTATACAACATAATTCCTTTAACTCGCTATATTTTAATGAGTAATGAGTGTTCTAAACTTTACATAAAAAAATGAACCACTTCAATTATTTTTTGTATCCTAAACAGTATCACTCCGGCACGATTCAGGAACCATCAACAGTTATCTATGTCAGGATTCTGTTTTATAT
>CAYMGX010000157.1:0-8368 GCA_964390065.1 uncultured Fibrobacter sp.
TGAATGTTTCAATTGTTGAAACGACAAATGGATTGATATACGCTACATCCATTTTTGCTCCTTGAGAACTTGTAGGTTGCTATAGATTGTTAAATTTACTCAATATTTAAGAATTGTACATTGATAATATAGACTCGGCAAGGTAAAAGTTGATTCGGTTGTAATTGTTTCAATAAATAGTTCATTGTTTTTCATAATTTTATTAAAAAAGTAATAATTCTCAAATTGAAATAAATTTCCATTTTTCAAAAACAAGCAGTCCCGAAAACTGAAAAGAGAGCCGTTTTGAAGGTTTTTAATGTGGCATGAAAATTGATACTGTTACCTGTTCGCTTTCCCTGTAGTGGCAAGTAAGTACCTGAATTGTATCAATTAATTAAAAGGAGGATGTTATGTACCGTATCAAACGTTTGGTTACTGATATTGCGTGTGTTGTTGTTATATTCGTTATGGGTTGCGGGCGGGATATGTCAAGTAATCCTGAACATGAGAAACAGGGGATGCTTGCAATAAACGCTCTTTTTGAAAGCGGGAGCTTAAAAAAACTTTCGGCAGCATCACAGACATCATTTGATAGTCTGGTTATTGAAATCAGCGGCAGCGATTTTCAAATGCTGCGAAAGTCTATCCCGGTTTCGTCAGTGTCTCCTGTTTATAACGATACTATTTTTAATATACCCGCAGGTGAAAACAGGGAGGTACGGGTTTACACAAAAGACAAATCAAATCAGGTACTGCATCAGGACTCCTTAATAACCCAGACGGTACGTGTGGTTGCTGAAAATGTAACGGTTATTTTTGTCAAATTAAAGCCCGGTTCCGGATCGTTTTATTTACAAATTGCTAATGTACCGGATACTGTCGATACTGTTGTTGCAGTTTTTACTACCGGTGAAAAAACCTGGACATCATCGGTGAAACGTTCATCAAAGGTTCTGCTATCACTTGATAATATTCCAAACGGAACAGCTGGAGCGTTGAGTGTTTACGGTATAAATGTACAAAAAGACACTCTTTACCGCGCGTCAACACCGCTTACGTTTCTTCTGTCAAATACCGCCACAGTACATCTGTCGTTTCATTCTCAGCCGGGAACACTCGGCTTAAACATTACGATCACCCCGGCACCGTCAACTATTGTTTCGGCAAATATGGGCGTTTATACACATGATACTGTGGAGAGCGGAGAAATTTTTATCACAGAAATAATGTACGCATCAAATGACTCGGAATATATTGAGTTGTATAATCCATCGACAATTGTAGCTTCGTATGACACGTTATATATCGACATTGATGGTGAAATGCGTGCCTTGGTCGATGTAATCATTACTCCTAACGGATATTTTACAGTCGGAAGACGCCAGCTTCCCTGGGTGAATGCTTCAATGAGTCCGGTCAGCTTTCTGGATCTGACACAGAATGGAAACTGGATTACAATAAGGAACAAGGCAAAGCAGGGGATTGATAGAGTGGTATATACCGGAGTATCCAATACTCAGGAATGGCTGCAGGTTTCAGGGAAACGCTCTTTACAATTGCAGCCGGACCGATACAGTGCACAAATGAACAATTATGGTAAAAGCTGGAGCGTATCTCAGGAGCTGATTTCAGGTTCGGCAAGTCAATATGGGTCACCGGGAAGTTTGTAGAACAGTTACAGGGGTTTGTGCTTAGAAGAACAGTATAAAGTGTACTGTATGTGAATTTACAAAAAAATAGGGATGCCAGGCACTTGCCTGGCATCCAGAGATAACGTGGTTGAATTTTTCTGATCAGATGAGTTTCAGGAATTCATCAACAGATTTAGTTATGTTTAAAACTATTGTCAGGTTAGTGATTTCATCGACAGAAATTATTGTTTCCCGCTCAGGACGTCCACTCAAAAATGGTATTCTTGCTGTTGCAGGACTTGCTGTTCCAACCGGTCTTTCGTCAATTACATTTTTTGGTTCCATACTATCACTCCAGTTGATTTTGAATGTTTATCTATAATTATAAGCAGCAAATCGTATGCCACTTCTGCTTTTTAGTGAAATATTTAATATTATACTAATAATGCCGGTATATAAATGTATTGTATTAAGAAAAAAGACACAAGTGTATGCTTGTTTTATGTAAAAAAAGACATATTTGTTCTATTCTCAAGTACATACTGATAGTTCAAATCTGAATCGTATGACAATTTGTGTATCATAAAGCAACAATTGTCTGTTGATTTATTTTATTTTAAAATAATTGCAGAAAGAGTAAAAATACGTGTGTTACAAATTCTGTTTAATATGTAAGATATTATTTCAAATTTATGCTAAATTAATAGTTAATATGCAATTGTCAGGTTTTGAAAAAACACTACCATAGCCGGCGCTGTATAAAAATCTGATTTTAAGAATACACGTGAATACACACAACAATTTGAAAACTAAACTACAAAAAAGTTATCAGTCACTAAATGGTAATCGGGGTTTTTTATATATAATGGAATTAAGAAGGAGGGTCTCAATGAGCCCGGGGGACATAGTTAAACTATTAGTTTTTCTGATCATTGCAATACAATTACCGAATGCCGCAATTCGCACAGTTTCTCAGGATGCTGCTGATGGTGGCCAGTATCGAACGATTACCGATGCGCTTAAAGATGCTCAGGAGGGTGATGAAATTATTATTCTCGATCTTGCAACTTATAAAGAGCAGGTGACAATCGATAAAAACCGGATTACACTACGTTCGCCATCACCAACAACGCTCAGTAAAAAACCTGTTATTCAATTCCGCGATACAATCAATGTGGGTCCAAGAACCTATGCCGAATCACAAGTTGAAGATCTTATTAATTTTGATAAGAACGGTGCTGTAAGAATCATGAAAGCACAGGGGTGTAAAATCGAGGGCATTACCGTTGACGGTGGCGGGGCGTATCCTTTCGCTTATCCGGATATATGGAACTCAAGTAGTGCTCTTTTCCATGGCAACGCAGCTATTACACTATACGTAGCTGGTGATGTTACAATCAGAAACTGTGAACTTAGAAATGCTTATTTCGGCATTAATTTCAAAGATAGAAATGAGGGTGGAATTTTTGCCAATTCAAATCCTGCCGACCTTGCGAAGTGGCGTGTTGTGCCTCTTAGTGGCTTTGGAAAAACAGGAAATCACTTAATTGAAAACAATAGAATTCATAATAATTCATGGGCAATGTTTTTTGAGTCATCATGGGATCTTGGTACAACAATACGGTATAACCTGATTTATGAGAATCATCATACTTCCACGCTTGGTCGGCAGGTAAAAACCATGCCGGATGGAGGACTCCAGCCGGGTGGTGCGATGCTCTTTAAGGATGACCTTTTTTCACCAGTCTCAATTTATAATAATACGTTCTGGCACAATCATACGTTTATATGCGGACTCTGGCGATCAGCTGCTCAGCATCTGATTTTTAATAACATTATTGCAGAACCCTATATGCTATGGAATGTAAATCCGGATTTTCCTTATCCATCGGATTATACAGCAAATTTTGTTAACCTGTTTAAACACAATCTTCTTGCCAGTCAGATACAGAGGCCTGTTACACAGACAGAAAATTATCAATGGACTGTAAAAGATCCCGAAACCGGTAAAGATACCCTGGTAAGGAGGAATTTCACCGGAATCAGAGAAGTCAGAATAATGAATGGCCTTGATAGAATTGATGCCGCCGGTGAAGATGTTCCTGTTACCGTTACCTTGAGTTCCGGAATTGATACTGTCAGGTATTTCAGAGCTAATTTTGTCATTCATCCGGGTGCATTGATCACATCACCGTTTCCAAATACCGCGAATAATCGATCGAACAACAGGTGGCTTGAACCCAAATTCCAGTCAACAGATCCTACTGATCCACGTTTTCTGACTCCTGATTGGGATGATCCGCTCATGAAAGAGTATATCGTCGATCGGGGATGGCCTTCTGCGGGAGTATACGATGGTGATGGAACAATTGCTGATATTGGAGCGATCCCTTATTCAACAAAACAGGATGAAGTCATTCTTATTAAGCCGACTGAACCAGTTTCTATCTCAAACACGACTGCTACTGCGGCATTCAGTCTGCAGGCGGTCAGCGGATCGATTAAAAATCCCGTGATAAAATATGTCAAATGGATTGATGCTCTTCAGCTTACGGAAAAAACGATTCTTACTCTTAATACCAACATATTTGATGTAACACCAAATATTACATCAGTAACCGAAGGTATCAACAAAATTCAATTCACTGTACCGGCACGAAGAGCATCAAATACATATGGATTTCTTCAGATCGTAGTCACCGGTGTCAATGAAAAAGGTGACTCCGTGACATCTAATGTTGGATTTTTACCTTATCGGGCTCTTGCATATAAATTTATCGTCAGAATACAGGATCCATCAACACATCAAAAACTCACTGAGGTGCGCGCTGGAACACCGGTGGAGATGATTGTTATTCCAGTAGATTCATCAGGTAGAAAACTTACGGCTCATGTAGACACTGCAGAAGTATCACTTGGATCATCGTATTCACTGCTTGACGGAAGTTTAGCGCCATTCAGGTTTAAGAGAAATTTTACTGCTGCAGATTCGGTTTATTCGGTAGTATTTACAAAAGTGCCGCCAAATGGTGTTCTTGAAAATGTAAGTGTCAGCGGAATATTTCTTACAAACACTTCAGATACAATCGGAAGTGCAATCCGGGGTACATCAGACGGCTTTAAAGTACTGCCGGGGCCTGCTGATCATGTCAAGTTTTTTGATCCACCATCAAATGGAACGAAAATTGCCGATCCCGGTTCAGGTGCATTTGTCAGAGCAAAGGTATATGACAAGTACGACAATATTGTTGACAAAGATGAAGGCGCAGAAGTAACTTTGACAAGCACCATGCCGTCAATTGGTGATGTGGACGGGCCAGCAACAATAAGAAGTGATGACACCGGAAATGTAACATTCAAAATCAAGGTAACAAACGGGGCAGAGAAGGATACATTCCCATTGGTTGCCACACTTGTTTCAAACAGCAAGGCTGACAACGCAAAGGGTGTTGTTGGAAAAACAACAGATATGTTTGTCATTTTTTATAGTGACACTGCAAGTGGTTATGACAGGGACAATGTCAGGATCGAGGGATTGAGCGGTGACCGGTTTGCCGTAACTATTATTGCGTCAACGTCGACATCAATGAATGATGTTGTTACAACCAGAAATACCGATTTCAATATTGAGTTTCCAAATAACGCAGGGGTACTTAATGCGTATGCAAACAGGAATGATACTCTGCCTGTTACAACAGCAAAACTCGTAAATGGTAAAGCTGTAATCTGGATTACATCAACGGGTAATGCGGTAAGTAATGCAGGAATCCTGGTGCTGTCCTCAGATCTGTCAATTAAACGTGGAGAAAGAGAGAAAATCTATTTTACTGTTCCGGTAATAAAGGTTAAATCTGCAGCCTATTATGCTGATAACGGATTTGGTCAGGTTGATAGACTGGAACTTTTTTATGAGGATACACTACGGGATCAATCGTTTCTTCCTGATTCAATCGAACTTTTCTGGCCATTGAAAATTGAACAGGCCAGAAGGCTGGTAAGTGGTAAATCCCTGATGACACTTGATCCATCAAATAAGCGTCATGTAACGGTCAGGTTACAACCTCCATTTGATACGGCAATTACTGCAGCTGGAAGCACAAACCAGCTTGGAGAACTCTACTGGAAGAATTCTGCAACCCCGATGGCGTCAGTGCAGGTTGTAAAGTTTTCTGTTGGAGACAGTATAGGGCCTCTTCTAAAAACCGCAACACTTTTCGAGCGTTTGACAGAGACCGGAAATGATACGATGAACGTAACATTTACTGAAGCTGTTGCAGGTGCTGCAATTGAAGGGCAGACGTTGAAATTAATCAGGAACAATGGGGCAGATACTGTTGCTATGAATATTCTTGAAGCCGCGAATATTGGTGGTGACACAATGCGACTGGTCGTAGAGAATGCAGGAGCCGATTCGCCAGTCTCTGGAGATCTGCTAAAAATCGATGCATCAGGTACTATTGCAGATATGTATGGAAATAGTGCAGATCCCGCTAACCGGCCGGTGCCGGTCATCATTAAACCGGTTTCAGCGGAAATTACCGGTGCATTCTATTTTGATACTGATGCTGATGGCGTTATTGATTCTGTGGCTGTCAGGTTTAATAAATCTGTCAACAAGGGTGATTTAAGGCTGCTTGCAACATTTAACACGGATACCTTTTCATTTTCATCAAATGCGCTTATTACAACAGATAATTCTGCCGAACTGTGGGTTAATGTGGAATCACGCTATAATGCTACACTAAATGGTGTTGTCAGCGGGAGTATGGTGGTTACAGCCTGGAATGATGAGTTTCCTTTGGAAGCACCTAAGAAAAAGGATGTCATCGACAAAGCTGGTCCCATTTTAAAAAGTGCGGTATATCTGCCGGGAAAACCGATTCCCGGTGTTGTCGGGAAGTACGAAACAGACACGTTGTTCATTGAATTCGGCGAGAGTGTTACTGCGCCGTTTGCTGAAGAAATGTACTCTTTCTATTCGTCAACGGGAACTTATAGCGTCCGGCTGGAAAACCAATTGCCGGTTTCGACAAGCACAAAGTATTGGTATCTGGTAAAGAATGTAACCAATTCACCGATTAATGGTGATTCTGTAAATTTGCAGATTGGGAAAGCAGCAGATGGTAAGGGGAATTTTCAGAATAATCCTTTGAATAAGAAGGTTACGCTTGAAGTAAAAGAGAGAGTGGCCACTATAGATACCAGGGTTGGCCCCAATCCATATACCATAGGCAATGGAAGGGCCGTATTTCTTACAACTGCCTTAACGAATGATATTGAGATGAAAGGGGAGATAACCATCTATGACAGATTTGGTAATCTCATCAAAAAAATCAGTAAAAATGACACATCGATGATAGATCTGAAATCAGGGCTGCATTACAAATGTATTAAGTTTGAGTGGGATGGATCAAATCTGTCCGGTCGTTTGGTAGGGGCTGGTACATATGTCTGGGTTGCAAAGATCCAAAGAAAAGAAAATGGTGTCTGGATTATGCATCCAGAGATAAAAAAAGATAAAATAAGTGTTAAAAGATAGAAGTGTCTGAGCACAGTATCGTTTTTGTTATTAGGCGCAGTTGTTATTGATTGCGCCTTTTTAATTGGTACAGCATGCAGGACTGATGGAGCCTTGTATATGAAAATAGATCGTCTTTTGTCAATTACACTGATGTTAATCAACAATTAGGATTGTTGTATCGCTGCTGGTAGTATTTTCAGAAACAGTAATCGTCTTACCATGGATGATGCTATAAACCTAAAATCCGCAGCTGAATCATGATGCTCTGCGCAAGCTATTGTCACATCTTGCATTGCAAAAATGCTCACCATACTGCACCGAGTATGCCTGCGCTTTTTGCAAAACAATCTGTAACAATATCTTGTGCATATCACTCACGCTCAACCGCGGAATTTAGGTAAAAACTACTCCGGCAACGACACACACACATAAGGAGATTAAAGATGCAAAAAACAATAGTCGCAGACGTAGCACTTGTTGCAAAGTGCGGATTGTATTGCGGTGCATGTAAGATGTACCTGAATGGGAAGTGTCCGGGATGCACAAAGAATGAAAAGGCTGCATGGTGCAAAATCCGGATTTGTACAATGGAAAAGTCATTTTTGTCATGCGCTGATTGTAAGCAGTTTGAGGATCCTATGGCATGTAAAAAGTTTAATAATGTAATGTCGAAGATTTTTGCTTTTGTATTCAAATCAAACAGAGCTGCCTGCGTTAAACAAATCCGTGAAAAAGGAATAGAAAAACATGCTGAAATTATGACGAAAAGCGGTCACCAGTCGATTAAGAACCAGACTTAGAAATATGTGAACTATTAAATTGTTCTGATTAGAACTGAAAATAAAAAGGAAGTATAGGCGTTTTTTTGATTATTTTATAAATATGAAATCAATAAAAAATGCAGTATATCTTGATGTGTGTGCTCTTTGTCGACCATATGATGATCAGAAATAATCCGGATGATATTCAAAAGGCTGATGTACTGACATTATTGCATACCATCGGAATTGATATCAAGCGTCACATTGATATCAATTTATTGGAAAACCGGAGTCGTTTTTTAAATAAAAGTGGATTAGGAATTGCTGATGCAATGCACTTGGCGCACGCAGAACAAGTCAACGCACGGTTTGTTACGTGTGACGATAAAATAGTGAAAAAATATAGAATGATAAGTAATATTATATGGTGTGGAACACCATTAGAATTTTGTGAAAAAGAGGGGTTGTTATGA
>CAYMGX010000158.1:0-6990 GCA_964390065.1 uncultured Fibrobacter sp.
AAAAGTGGAAAACCATATATAGCACGAAGCGGTTTTTGTTTTGAAACACAGCACTTTCCTGATTCTCCGAATAAACCGCAATTTCCAAATACCGTATTAAGACCGGGCGAAACATTCAAGTCAACAACGATCTACAAGTTTTCTCTTCGTTAATGTCACTGCCTCAGTTATCAATCGTTTACACGGGTAGAAATTTCCGTGTAAACATATTATACGATAATAATCGATTTCCCATAAGATTATCTTGTTTTTTTTTGTTATATTATTAAGTAGTTAATTTACATTTTAATAGTTAGGGGACTATCAAATGAAGAAACTGCTTGTCATTGTGGTGCTACTCTCTGTCTCACTATGTTTTGCGACTAATCCTATCTTTAGTAATCAGTCATTTCCAATGCGGTACACAGCAGATCCGTCTGCTCATGTTTACGAAGGTAAAGTATACGTTTATCCATCACATGATCAGGATAATCCCAATGGTTTCAACATGGTTGATTACTATGTTTATTCATCATCTGATCTTGTCAAGTGGACGGATCATGGGAAAGTGCTTGATGTTAAAGATGTTTCATGGGCTAAAGAGTATATGTGGGCGCCAGACTGCGTATTTAAGGATGGTACCTATTACTTCTATTTTCCTGCCAGAAGTAAAGATGGAAAATTTTACATTGGCGTAGCTACAGGTACCTCACCAGGCGGCCCTTTCAAACCGGAAACAAACTATATACCGAACAGTTTCAGCGTCGACCCGGCGGTTTTTATTGATGATGACGGAAAAGCATATATGTATTTTGGCGGTGATGGTAACGGCGGGCAGACAACTCCCTGGGTTGTCAGGATGAAAGACAATATGAAAGAATTCGATGGTGCACCTCAGAGAGTAGAAGGCGCTCAATACTGGTTTGAAGCATGCTGGATGCATAAATATAACAATACCTATTACTTGTCATACTCAACCGGAGAAAAACATCCAAACTATAAGTCATCAGCACTTGCTTATGCGACAGCGTCAAGTCCGATGGGACCATTTACCTATAAAGCTGCCTTTTTTCCGAATGTATCAGGCTGGACAAATCATCATTCCATAATAAAATATGCTGATAAGTGGTATCTGTTCTATCATTCTGCAGACCGCAGCGGCGGGGTGAACGAGAAACGTGACCTGTGCATCGATTATCTTACGTATAACGCGGATGGAACGATCAGGATGGTTACACCAACAAAAAATGGTGTATCGGCAGTGACCGTTGATGTTGGCAGGAACATTCCGGACTGCTATCGTGTTTTTACAAAAAACAGATTATCTTGCAATCAGTCTGCTGTTACTTACACACTGACAGAAGCGACAATGGTTGATCTGAAAATTATTACCCCGTCCGGTCGAATAGCGCTGCCGCTGGTACAGGGATATCAGGTTGCACGGCAATACACTGTTCCGTTAAATACATCAAAGCTGGCACATGGTGCATACCGTTTACTGCTTAAGACATCATCGGGGACAGAATCGTTACCACTGTTTCATGGCAGAAACACCTTTTGAATATGGCAATGCTGATACATTTAACCCGGATTGTCCAACACACATTGATGAATGTTACCAATAAATTGGATATTCCGGGCTTAATGGTTACTGAAGGACATGAATCTTTTTTGCAAGCAGTAACCCTGACAGATCCTTAAATACTACAACAAATACACCTTTGCCATTAGGACGCCAATTGTATACAGCTCGTCCTTTTTCAGGGAATTGAACAACCGTTTTTCCCTGCAGATTCATTACACTGACCTGATAGTCACCTGCAAAAGGCAGTTCGAATCTGAAATTGCCAACATTGCAGACTGTAGCTGCATAAGAACCAGAACGCTTGTGACGAACAGATGCGCCGATTGATTTTGAATCATCTCTGCCCGGAGATCCATGTACATCACTTGACGATGTCCAGTTTGCGGGATCATTCTGATCCTGCTTTTTTACTGCATCAGAGGAAACCAGTGAATTACCGTTTTTATCCGCTTCAACAGGCCATGGTGCTTTATCATCATAGGTGATTGATACAATGACATTTCCGGAATTGTCGGCCAGAGTAATTGTTTCTCCATCATTGGCAAGCTGCCCGCTGAATTCGCCATCCGGATTGAATTCATACCGCTCTGTAAACTTTGCAGCATTTGATGCCACCACAATAAATCCACCCGCTTTGATAACCGTTCCATTTTCAAATGTAAAGTCAATACCATCACTGAAGCTGAACCCTGTGAGATTGAGCGGTACTGTACCAGTGTTTTTTAATTCGATGAATTCGTAGCTGCCACCACTGCCATCAGTTCCATCGCCGAGTGGTTTGTAATGTATCTCGGTAACTTTGAGCGTACTGAAATCCTGTGGAAAAGCGATATAGAGTTCCTGTAAAGCACTCCACGCATCACCGTCTTTTACACGTGCTTTGACAAATGTTGATGTCGTAACGGTCAATGAAGCAGCGATATCACCCTGTGTTGCAGCATCTGAGACGATTCCTCCGGGCAAACGTGGATCACTTCCATCTGTTGTATATACCAGATTACCACTTGCGTTTGGGTTCTTTATGGTGAGTTTAAACTCGTTTGAAGTGGTAATTTTTGATCCCTGAATTTCCTGGCTTGAACTAAATACCGGTGGTTCAATTGATGGATACAGGTTGCCGGCTTTGAATTGACCAATAACGACATCTGTACGTAACGGCATATAGTCGTTATAGATTCTGTCAAGAGCGGGAATCCAGTCATCATCTTTTGTACGGGCTGTATCCCTTTTTGAATCTCCCCAGCGTGCCGATTCTGCAATTATTGCCATTTCAATCTGCTTTGCCCGGCCTTTATAGCGCGCGATTGATTGTTCAGGAGTAAAGACACCCTTGTTGAAAAAATGCTTATAAACCCGGTCTGCAAAACGTGTTCTGTAATCACTGTTGGCACAGAGTTCCTGATGAATCCTCTGTGGATTGAAAAAACGTAATTCATCTGACAGCTTAAATGGCCCTGTTCGGTCAACATCAATGGCTTTTACCAGCTTGTCTCTCATATTTATCTGTAAGTCAACCATCGTATGTTCGCCATCATAGCTCAACCATTTAAATCCGTCAGGTTTTGCCTTGTTGTAAATAGCCTTCAGGTTATTGGTACGCTGGGGTTCAGAAAATGCATAGGTTGGAGAATCGTAATTTCCGGTATAAAATGTTATCAGCATGTAGTCAATCAGATTGTCAATATCAAGCAGGCGTTCATACTGTGGATTTCTTGTTTTGCCATCTGCTTCAAACCCCTGAACCTTGTAGTAGTCTTCGTTGCTTGAAAATCCGGCAAGCGTTTTTTCCCATAACCGTTCTGCAGCATCCATAGTACCATCGGATGCTTCAACAGTCTTATCACGATCAGACCCTGTCGTATAGTCATTTACAGTACTTATAACATCATAATCCAGTTCATCCCCGCCCATGTAGGTTTCTGCATACCGAGTGTCAGATTCTTCCTGCGTATAATAGATTCCCCAGTACATTCCATCAAGATAGAGATGGTAGAATCTGCTTCTGGTGTAATGGTGACCCATATCTCTTTGAGCATCCCTGCAAAAGATATCTTTAATCATGGTGTTATGCGCACCCTCTTTCCCATAGTAGCTCCATGAATAGTTCTGAGCTGTAGCGAGGCTGATTTTATCAAATGTTGACGTTCCCTCATCACCAAAAAGAGGATAATTCAGTTTTGAAAGGCCATATTCTGAACGAAAGTAGAGTCGGAATGAGTGTTTAGGACAATCTTCGTGTCTGCTCCATCCTCCCCGGATTCTGACTCCGCAGGGAACTGAAAATCCGTCTGCTTTGTCTGGTAGAATCAATTCAACTGAACCCTCCCGTTCCCATTCTCTACCCGTTTTCAGAGCATTCTGATAAATACCACGAGTGTTATCAAACAGGCTGTCCGGATCGGAGACAACAGATACTGTAGGGATGGCAAGCAGGGCATCATCAACAACGTCTTTGTAACGCGGGTCATCGACAACATCCGGATCCATAACATAATCATAAATCTGGCCCATAACAAAACCTGAACCAAAACCGGGACGTGTCGCTGATGGGTCCGGGTTTGGCTTTGGCCATTTCCCGCCCGGGGTTGTTTGTGATACCACACTGTTTAAAAAAATGTATGTTTTTGTAAGTACCGGACCTGCTTCATCCTGTTGATTTACTGCTGCAGCGCGAAGGACAACCGCAGGAGTAACAGCCCGTCCTGTTTCACTTGCCGGATCAATCATTACTGAGCCCGGTGATTCAATGGAGATTGCTGACGGTGATGATAGGGGATTGCTGCAATCAAGCGTATATTTAATGGTCGCACCTGCAGTTTCTGTAGATAGGGTAACACTGAATGGTGCATCAAAGAAGCCGTGGTCTACATTTACAGAAACTGGAGCAACGTCTGCCGCAGAATGTTTTAAGAGTATGATGGAAACGAAAATAAACAGAAAAATAGCGTTTCTTTTATACTGTAGCATCGTTGCGATTCCCCCTCGTGATGATAGTATAATTTTTAAATAAAACTTTTTATTCTCAGGTACCTATCAATTACCAACAATGTAATGAGTAATTGCGATATCTATATATTATACGTACAAATTGGTACATTAGCCTGACAATTACCATTATTCTGGAAATAACGTTCTCATTAGAGAACAAGATAACGTTATATGGATTAATATATGGTAACCTATGCGGTAAAAAAACTGTTTTGCTCACCGGAATCATGTGAGCAAAACAGTGTGAACTATACAAGGACCCATCCGCGAATGGATGAGTCCTTAAATGAGTGTTATCGTTGAAGAGTTAATGGCTGCTGTGAAACGGAACCATCTGTATAGCGTACCCGGGCAACATAAAGTCCTGATGGTACCGCTGTCAGATCAATGCGGGCTGGAAGCGTTGAAAGTGCATATCGACCAACTACTCTGCCGCTCAGATTACAGAGTTCGACCTGATTGATACGATTTCCGTTTCCATGTACAAAGAGTTGCGTGCAACCCTTACTGAGGGAGAGTGATGTACGGGCAGCACCGGAACGCAGGCCGGAAATCTGCGGGCAGCTTATCACCGGTGTAGGATCAAATGGTTCCTTGTCATATTCAGCACCGAAAACCTGTTTGTCGTCAATGTAGACAGGAATATGATCATTTTTCGCAATCTTATCATATCCGCTGCCCATATTGTTGAAAGACCAGTCGTTGGCAGGATTCCAGGCGCCTTCGGGGGCATTATCAGAAAGTCCGATTTTAAACTGAATCTCGCGCATGAAAGAATTATGAGTTCCTGGATAGAGATTTTCACCTGTCAGATCAAT
This sequence comes from uncultured Fibrobacter sp., assembly GCA_964390065.1. Lineage (GTDB taxonomy): Bacteria > Fibrobacterota > Chitinivibrionia > Chitinivibrionales > Chitinispirillaceae > JAAZBG01. The sequence goes on from CAYMGX010000158.1 coordinate 5,371, forward strand.
TTCTGTATAGTAAACAGAACCTTCAACCTGCTTAATTGGATTAATTTTAACTTTACCCTGAGTGTAATTTGTTGAAACGGTGACTGCACTTGGTTGAAGTCCTGCAGAAAGAACTTCAGAAATATCAACATAGTAGCGGAATTTGAGTGTTGATACCGAACGTGCAGGATACTTTGACATATTTTTAACAACGCTGCGTATTTCTGAATAACGGCTTCCGCCAGAGTTGCCTGATGTTTCGACCCAGAACTCAGAGAGTTTCTTTGTTGGTGGAGGGAACGTTGCAAGCGGATCACCGCCGAATTCATGGTACATACGTGCCATAAGTCCTGTAAAAGCAGCATTATAATCGGTTGCTACCTCGTTGTTGAAATAATTACTACGTTCGTCTTTGTAAGAGTCATCATTTCCAGGACCACCAACAAGTGCTCCATACAAGGTATGAATTGATGCAATAGTGTCTCCTGCATCACCGGGATACTGACCTTCACAGGTGCGATGATGAGGACGAACGGGAGGGTTTACACCAAATCCGACCACCATGCTACGTTTAACCGGATTGTCACCAAGTATATAATGGGCTTGGCTAACAGCAAAATCATGGTACCTTTTTTTCAATTCAGCATTATCAAGCTTATCGCTATATACCATCGCAGCAAATGCAGTATTGGCAGCGTAACGACATGAACCCCATTCGCTAAGCCATGCGAGGCCGCCTGGAGTATATTTAATTTTTTCGTTATTGTAGCCAACTGTCCAGTAGTCAAACCAGCGCTGCGCATCCTTATGATATCGTTCCTCACCGGTAATCTGTGCCATCAGCACATAGCATCCATAGCCTTTGTCATCCCAGGCAAGAGTCCATTTGTATGATTTATCAGGTACTTGAGGTTCTGTTTTTAAAGAATCATACTCTTTGATCGCTTTCTGAAGGTAGGTCTCATCTTTGGTGGCAAGATAGAGCCAGCATGCACCCCATACAAGTTCATCCTGATACCCGCTATGAGAGTTATAGTATCCCTGCGCATCAGGTATTGCTTCAGGATATTTTCCACGATACTTATCTGCAAATGCATAAAGCTTCTTTGCATGGCTGATTAATTTTTCAGCGTATGCCGGGTCACTTTCCTTGAACAGCAGGCTTGTAGAGGCAAGTGCCGCAGCTGCCTCACCGGCAAGATCAGTTCCCGGTTTTGTAGCATCAATTTTGTAAGCAGGTCTCTCCATGTACGATTCGACAGACTCAGCTGGTCCCCAGAATGCATGGTCTAAACCACCATTTCCAACCTGTCCCCAGAATACATTGTCTTCAGAGTGACACTTTATGAGATAATCGGTGACAAACCGCAGATTATTCTGCAGAATTTCGAATTGACCGCTTTTCTTATAAGCCTCCATATAGACGCTCCCACCCCAGGCAAGCATGGTGACTGAATACGACATGGGAAAGTTGAACTTGACATGATCACCGGCATCAAACCATCCACCGGTCAGGTCAAGACCAACATCCTGTCCATCTTTAAGGCACGATGGGCCTCTCCATGCAACCCGGTTCCAGTCGGGCAGGGGGCCTGATTGCTGGCACTCGTAGAAGAACAGGGATTTTTGCAGGACTTCACC
>CAYMGX010000158.1:7090-8359 GCA_964390065.1 uncultured Fibrobacter sp.
AACGAAATGATCTATTATGCGTTGTTACTGCAAAGTGACTGATTAGAACCAGTATTCAACTTTAACAGGAACAAGGATTGTTGCATTTTCAACAGCTTTTCCTGTTTCACCATAAAATGCCATATTGGTTGTTGAGAACTCGACACCGATACCGACTTTACCGTTGCTGAAACCTTTTTCGATTCCAACGAGGCCACCGATACGGCCGTCTTTAACACCAACATCAGCTTCATTCTGATAACGGAACGATGTAACAAGGCCGAGACCATTTTCACCGATAGCATAATTGAAACCAAGTGCCAATTCCATTCCTGTAGCATCTTCACCTTCAAGATCCTTGACACCTACTTTGAAGTTACCAAGTCCATGGAGAGCGATTGGACCTGTTGCATATTTGAGATATGCTGCAACACGTGCTGTATATCCAGCATCTTCCTTCTTGGTTGCAATAAATGCACCAACGTCTGCATAGAAGCTTTCACTTAGAGTAAGCTTTAAAGCAGCATTGATTGCGCTTAAGTCTACACCTTTTGCATCTTCAGTCGCTCCTGGAGTGAAAGTACCGATGTACTGAGCACGGATGTGAGCTTTTTCTGCAATATTATAACCAGCACCAATCTGAAGGTTCTTCATTGCATCTTTTGTTTTCATAGCAGTTGAAATGTTTTTGAAACCAACATAAGCATGCATTTCTTTTACAGGATCAAGAGCAATAATAGCACCATGGCCTTCACCCCATGAACGAACATATGGACCATCGTAGGTACTCATACGGGCAAATGTCAAATCTTCACCGGTTCCTGAAATACGAAGCCAGTCGAAATCACCAAAAGTACCGTTTCCACGAAGAGCATCATCGTAGGCACGACCGACAGTAAGAGTAAGCATTTCAAAAGGTTTTACCCAGATTTTCTGCTGGTCATGAGCACCGATACCGTTGTCACCATTAAGATCGATCTGAAAACCAACATTATCAGATGAACCAATGATTGAGATACCGATACGAGGATTACCAGCACCCCATGAGACTGCATCAAATGTCTGTGCATCGCTGTCACCATCGCTGTAAAATGGTACGAAGAAACCTCGACCCCATGCACCAATTTTAACTTCTGCAGCAGAGACAGTAGAAACGACAGATGATGTAGCAAGAATCAGTCCAAGCGTTGCAAGAACTCTTCTCATAACATTCTCCTCCTAATTAAATGATAGATAAACTTATAGGTAACATGATATTGTTTACTTATGAGTTTAATATAGTGCGTGCAT
>CAYMGX010000159.1:0-8348 GCA_964390065.1 uncultured Fibrobacter sp.
TTCCTGTATGGATAAATCCAATAGCCGGAGCATACCCTGCTGCAAGAATTGCAGCTTCACATACTCCATATAAACAGGATGTCGCTGCACTTAAACAGCGGTTAGGAATATCACCGATATCCCACTTTTCGGTATCGTAATTACGCCTGTTCCAGTTGACACCATACTGACCTGCGAGCATCTGATACATATTTCGTACCCGTGCCCCCTCAATTCCGCGTAACTGTTCAATACTTCTACGCAGTGGTGGTTCCTCCCCGAAACGAATATGATACATTTTCCTTACCACTTTCAACCGTGCAGTATCGTCAAGAGCAAGTTTCGCCTGATACAATAAGCGGTCAGCACGTGCGCCTCCCGGTTGGCCCGCAGCATATAACCTGACACCACCCTCCCCTACCCACACCAGCAGCGTTCCAACTCTTGATGCAAGTACGACGGCAGCATGCGAAACCCTTGTTCCCGGCTGAAGCATCAGACAGGCAACAGATCCCACAGGTATCGCGGTTCTTACTCCGTTCTTGTCAATAAGTACAAATGCACCATCCAGTACATCAAGTTCACCATACTCAAGAAAAAGCATGGACACCCGTTCTTTCATCATAATCGGTTTTGGCGGGGGAAGACCGTTCATAGTTATTTTCCTGTTGTTTGTGTTTTTATGGCAATTACCTAATCATCTATCACATAATATGGAGCCAGCTCCTCCTGAAGCTTTGTCACAACACGTTCCCTGTCACTTACAAGAAATTCACGGATTGTATTCTCTGATGGCAATTGTGTCAAATACTTTGATACGAATAGACTATTGTCAAGCCCACTTGTTGCATATTCAACACGGGTTTCATCACGTGCAGTACAAAGAATCAGACCTACTGGAGGATTATCACCATCCTGCATTACATTTTTTTTGAAATAGTTAAGATAAAAATTCATCTGTCCTGCATCACCAGCTTTGAATTTCCGAACCTTTAAATCAATAAGAATATGGCATCTCAGAATTCTGTGATAAAATACCAGATCAATCCGGTCATGCTCATTGTCAAGGGTGATTCGTTTTTGACGTGATTCAAAACAGAAACCGTTACCAAGTTCAAGAAGGAATGATTGAATATTGTCAAGAAGGCGGCTTTCAAGCTCATTTTCACTGAACTCATACTTTTCAGGAAATCCTGTAAACTCAAGTATGTAGGGATCGCGGATTATCTGCTCAATAGTCATTTTACTATGTTGATTATGAACAGCATCGACGACTCCGGCTTTATTTCCGGAAAGTGCAGTACGTTCATAAAGCAGGCTTTCAATCTGACGTTTGAGCTGTGCAACACTCCAGCACCCCCGGATTCCTTCAATCTCATAAAAAGATCGTTTCAGTGGATCTGAAATTCTTAATAATTCCACAAAGTGCGAAAACGAGAAGTGTTTGATTAACATTTCGGGAAGTGATAAATGTGCATTAACACATTGTTTATCAAGGAATTGTAATTCAACAGACGGTGTCTGTTGAATTTGCATATCCTTTAGTTCCTGACCATGGTGATTCAGATCAAAGATTACAGAAAGCTGCGGATACACACTATAGAACAACCGATAGGAACGAAGTGCTACAACAGCCATACCTTTTGTTCCGCCTTTGCGAAGTGATTCGGAAAGTCGATCCAGTAAGCTATCGCCATACTTCGCCCGATCCTCACCATTTTGTTCATATTCAACAATGTATTTCCCGATAAGCCAGTTTCGCATTGACAACATACGATTGACAGACTGAACCGCGCTATATTGCATCTTGACGTGTAAAGCATTTATTGATGATGACAATGATTCAAAGGTGTTCATACGTTTTTTCCATTTATGTCGAATATGGTTTTATGAGAAGGAGGCCACAGCCGAAGGCTTTGGCTCTACCAATCCCAGTACCCAGAGTATCTATGAATTTAATACTGTCAACAACCGTTAAAACACCCTTGTAGTCAACAGTGCTATAACGAAGAACTGGATTTTTCTTTTTAATTGCTCGGTGTTGCTGGTATGCACCAATAAACAATTGTTGTACATCAATTTTAAATCCATTTTGCTCAGATCTATCAACAATCCACTTCATAACACTGTCGGTTATTAATTTTTCTGTATCGGCTTCAGAATAATTAGCCAGCTTAGCCTTATGCTTTGCATCCATCCAAACATCATGATGAACACTATTTTTCTTACCGTCAGCCCTTTTTGCCACAACAGGATTAACCCTCAAATCAAAAGCGAATCGTTGCCCATTTGTTATATTCGGTGCAAATGATTTTGTTTCTACAGAAAATAAATCAGAGACTTGTAAAGGCGGCCGCTTTGATAAAACATAATATGTAGGCCAACCTTCCTTCTGTTCTGCCCGAAAGAGAAAATCGCGTTTTGCATCAGGATCAGATGGAAAAAGATTCCATAATAATTGATGTACTGCATAAGTATCCTTTTTTGCTAATCCCTCGAGATATTGCAATGAGTTTTCACAAAGTTTGATTCGAACACGGCTCATGTACATTGTTATACATCTCCTTTTCTAATCAGGGTCATTGTTTCCTGTCTTGTACGAAATAGTCTTCTGGTAGGATCCAAAACTTTATCATAACGTTCAACAACAAGCAATCTGTCAAGTCCTGAATTCTCACACTCGTCCCAATAATACAACTCAGTATCAGCATTAAATACTTTTCTTTCATATTTCCCATCATTGTTTGGATTAGTATTTCCAAACCATAACGGTTTTACACCATACTGGTTAAACGCATCCTTTAATGTTTCTGATACAACTATTTGTGGAACAAATTTGCATGCTGGTGGACATGATTTCCTCCCAAGATACGGTGCAAAAACTGGTTCATTAAGTGAATCCAGTATTTCCTGTAACGTATACACTGCATTTACAGAGTTTTGCCAAAGAGCAACAATGTACAATGCATCAGATCTATATTCCCGAGTTGATACAATCGTCCCGATCATATCAGACCCGGCATTAAGTTCATCAGCTCTCTTACGAAATGGAGTGCTTTTTTGTGTTCTGGCAGCTTGCACGGTATGAAAATCATTTACAAGATTACCAGACGAAATCACTTTAACACCTAAACTCAAACAATCATGTAAATTATGCAGCTTTTCAGAATCTGTTCTTCTAATTCCTAGTGATGCCGCAACAATACCTAATACAGCAGAACGACCAGGATGTGTTTTTGAGGATCTGATTTCACCAACAGCTATCTCACCCCAGGAGGACATCGGACTATACAATGTAAATAACAAGAATTCATTCATAGGTAAACTCCTGTTATGTTAATTAGCAACAAAGCCAAGTAGTTCGTTCAGTGTACCTTTTCCACTATGTGGATTAAACACATAATCCGTTGAATAACATTTTCCATAAGACGCATCCATGTTGTTTCGTTGTTGGACTAATGAATTAATAGCTACATTTATATGATCTTCATCAGTAACTGGCTTGAAAAACGCCGCTGCAAGAGAGCGGGGTTGTATTGTCCCTTTTTCTGCAATCGCATAGCTTGCGCGTACACGAGATGCAAAACTGTTTTGTTTTCCTGATGGTGCTAAAGTCAAAGCGGCTTCAGTTAGCGCTTTAATTGACCGATTTACAAGGTCGGTATTATTTTGTAAATTTTCAAGAAGTAAACTTTTATTAATACATATATACAAATAATAAATGCCTGAACCAAAACCAGCTTCCCCGATATGAGCCGATCCTTGATCATCTTCGCTTTTGTTAAGATCATCCACGGCTGTAAAGTAGTCATCTTCCTCAAGATAACGTGCAACACTGAATGCATGTGATACCTGTATTGCAGCATCTATATTATTTGATGGTGATGAGGCGAGCATTCTTCCAAACATCGCAATATCTGCCGCTTGGATATCTTTACGAAGAAGATTTAGCTCGACTGCTTCTGGTGCCCGTTTTTCTGAAGTGATTTTTTCAATTAATTCATCAATTGCATTAATTTCCTGTGGACTAACATGTACTAGCTGTTCAATTTCCAGACTATCACTTTTTAGTTTACCAAATACACCTGCGATTGCTTGAGCATACTCCCTGGCGAGCTTATCAGAAATCTTTTTGTCGATTAACTTTTTAAATACTTCATTACCAAGTAACTTTGTACGAGTGCCTATGTTACCTGCAAGTGCAGTTGTAAAAACATCTGATACACGCCATGTACGTTTTAGGCATTGTGATGAAATCCTTAATCGGGAAACACCACCTATTACTGCTGTTTTAGGTCTTCCCATATCATCACGGTTAGCATTTGATGGTGGGTATGCAGTTAGTACATGAATCTGAATAAATTCTGACATTGTAAACTCCTTGTTGGGTTTCGCTATTATTTGTTAATTATTTTTATTCTCATTTTTCAATAATTGATCATAGTAATCTTTTGACCACTGAAATAACATCGAATCCTGAACATTTAAAACAGGATTACTTTTTGCACGATACCAAAGCATTACGCCTTTTGTAAGTGATAAAATATTCCCAATATTATTTGTAAGTTTTAATGCGCGTCTCAAACCTGTATAAAATTCTGTTGTGGTACGACTCGTAACTAATTTCTTAAACCTGCTTTCAGAGAGCGGAGGTGTTGTTTTACCCTGTTCAGCTTTCGCAAGTAATAGAGGGAATTCATTAATTGAATCATGTTCCCGAATATGCGAGCATAAACCAGCAACAACAGCAAGTGCCTCTGGATTGATAGAATCATTCGCGATATAAGAACGAAGTCTGTGATATCCTTTTAAACCAATTACATGTTCTGGTGACTTACATCGTCTAAGTTCAGCACGTTCCGCGGTTCTTCCAGAATTCGTTTTTTTCAGAACACCATCACTATCATTCTGTCTACCAGTTAAATCCTTCCACCAGTTAAGCACAGCATAACCAATATCAGTATCAGTCATTGTCAGGGCCTCCTTTTGAAGTTTGTTTCTTCTTTTTACTTTTATTTTTATCTTTTATTTCATTGTCAGCAGTATCACCATACCAAAGCTTTAAAAGTTTAATCTCTTTGCCAAATAAAACCCAATTTATTAGCTCTTTACGAATTTGGAATATTTTTTTTAAGTCTTTTTGGCCATCCTGTGATGAAAAACACCACTGTTCAAAGAGTTTAAGACACTCTCTTTGTAAACATTGATGCCATTCCTTTCCCGCTGTCGCCCGAATCTCTTTTAATTTCTCACTAGTTATACTGTTAAACAATGTGTTTAATACCGAATAAAACTTCTGTTCTGTATTTTGTGTAAAAGCATTTTCAAGAAAGGAAAAATCTGCTTTTTTTGCCGCCGGGGATGAGGGATCCTTGAACCAGGCTTTACGTACCGCTGATCTAAGACTGTAGATAATTTCACCTGAAGTTTCGATAAGCGTTCTAACATCGTTTTTAAAAGCGTTAATATTACTCAAATCTGTATTCTCATTAAAAACATAGTAAGGCATCGTTGATTCATGCCAAGAGCGGGCTTTCATGTTATCCATATCATACCCTGCAGCCCATAGTACATTTTCCTTTTTTCGCAATACAACTCTTTTTGTCAGATCATGTTCAATATAGTGCAAAACAGATGCAGGAATAAGATCTGCATAACCAACAGTCAAACCAAGCCAGTGCCTGTAATGTACACCGCCGGGTTGTCCTTTAATTGAAAGTGGTGGCTCATCGGTATTCTTCATATCAATTCTGTATGCATTGAGAGGGTGAATCCATGGTCCACTATAATTATTACCATAATTTTTAGTAATAAATCCGGTCACAACTTTTTTACATTCTTTACCTGTAAGAGAACAGACACCCGATTTATCACTAAATCGAAGTCGAATTCTGCGAGGCATCGCAAAATAGACATGAAGAGGGTTACATTCCTGCGGGAAAAGCTCTGTTCCTTTACCTTCAGATATTTTTGAAGGCTTCAACCATGGAAATATTGATTGTAGTTCTGATTTATCAAAATCAGCAGCTTTACATGTACCTTCGACTTCACTTATTGTAAGGATATTTGTCCATATTTTTTCCCACAAGGTTGCTTTATGGTCTGGTATATCCAGTGGTATTACCATTGTTGTAAGTGGCCCGCCACCTCTTACCCCAACGCGATGGCCAACACCTCCGGATGGAGCAAACGTTTGTAATGTGTAAAGTGCGATAGCAGCCCAATATGGATCGAGTGCTGTAATGGTTTCTCGTTTTACAAAGTGGTCAAGATTATCTTTAATTGTTTTTGCACCAGGAGATTCGATAAATAGTGATGCAATCGGTTTTTCTTCGCCTTCATTCAGTTCTAGATCCTGCATAAATGCAACGCCTAAGCTATCAATTTCAAAATATAGCTTGATTGCATCAAGTAGTTCGTTAAACTTTTTTTCATCCGGCGGATTATCAAGATGCTTGGCCCATTCCATCGTAGTTTGAGGTGTCATTACTACCTGTACAATACCAATAAGTAGTTGGTAAATTGCATTGCGTAGATCGGGGCGTGGAGCCACGATATCAACAACAGGATTTGCATTATATTCTGATAGCAGATTGTAAATACTGATTATTTCTTCTTTGGGCTCTGTTTTGCTTTGATCCCTGATTACAGGTAGCCAAGGATCGGAGAGTATGTTCAAATTGGGGCCTCCTTTTTTGATTCAATGTTCAAAAATTATTCCAAATTTATTCAACATCTATTGTATATCCTTCAAAATCATCACTAAATCTAACCTCAAAATACTGGTTAATCTTAATTAATACACGTTTCTTCAAATATTCTATTTTCTCATTATCTGTTGACAGGTCTTCTACGCATCTTGGATTTATTTTCATATAGTTTTCAAGAAATTCGTTTTCTTCAGAAAATGAGTGAAATTCAGTGACAAAATTATCGTGCATTTCTTTTGCAGTATTCAAAACAGGCGGTAAGTATTGAATTATTTTTCCCATTTTTTCAACATTTAAAACTAATATCCTCCGTGAATCAATATGTCCTCGTACATGATACAAAGGAATATTGCAATACAATGGAAGTATCCCATTTACAAACCTGAATTTGCCATAAATATTAGTTTCATCTTGATTTGAATTTTTCCAATTAGGTATATATGCATTTACATTCTCTAATTGCATATACGTCACATTACTAAATGCGATCGCAATATACGTCTCTTGATTAGATAACAGTTTTTGTATTTCGTTAAAGTTAGTCTTTTTACATTTGTTTGCTAATCTCGAAAACAATACTATATTTTCATTTATACCTTGTACTTCTCCCGCACGTTTACCTAAATCAGGATAATGTATATACCATTCATCAAGAAATGCACTTTTGTCATAAAGCCTATTTTCTCCAATCTTAATTTCGGAATTTTCAAATTCATCTGTAGTTTCATTGGTACAAATAAAAAACTTCCTAACATTTGCGTTTTGGATATAACCATTTTTGAAACTTTCAATAAAATCATTTACTTTATTCTTGTTAACAGGTAAGTCTTTATGAAGAATGCCTATTTTTTCAGTAGACCTCTGAATTAATAATTGACATAACTTTGGTAATTTTTCAGCAAATAAAAGTTCCGTATCTATTTTTAACACTGCAAATAATTCGGTATAACCACTGAGTTCTTTTATCAATGCCAATAATTGATTTGCATGAAAATCAATATCCCGCAATCTGTAAATATTTAATGCTGGAATCTCTAACTGATAAAAATCCCTATATTCACCAGTTTCATTTTTATTATAATAGTGAATGAATTTCGAGCATAAAATAAGAAATAACAGATTTATGTACTTTTCAGACCCGGAATGTGCGTCCCAATTATGAAACTTTTCTGTTATTTGATAATGATACTTGAAGAAAAATCTAATCAATTCATTCAACGATTTTGGAAAGATCCCCCTTCCCAACCAAATTGCACTTGCATCATGTGGTTGGTTATACTCAATTAACATTTTGATATAATTATATTTCTTATAATGTAAACAATATGCAGTAAGCCCGAAAACAACAATGTCAACATCATCTACTTTAAAAGCATCAATAGATTCAGATCTTATTTCTTTAATTTTGTTTTGTAAAATATTTCTTAGGTTATCATTCATAAGATTACGATAATCTTCTGCCAACTTATTCAATTTTTCAATCCATTCCCATAGTTCTGTTATTGTGTAAATATTATTCTGCTGTATTGATATTTTTTCCACCTCTTTTATTAACGAATTTAATGAATTATTTGTATTCAAAATAGATTGATCAATATCTATCAAACTTACATTCCGCGGGTTGGGATTACGATTTTTTCGATTTTTTTTGTCCCAACA
>CAYMGX010000160.1:0-8305 GCA_964390065.1 uncultured Fibrobacter sp.
GCTGTGGCGTAATGTATTGCCAAAGCTGAATAATCTGATCCTGTGTCGCGAAATTGTTTGACAGTATCAGGTTCGCAAGTTTATTGTTATCAACGTTATATTGCATTATATAAAAGCACCAGTCCGGTTGATGTATTACTTTATTCTATTATTATGACAGGCGGATTGCTACGGGATTTAAGGGTTATAGTAAAAACATCGGGTCGCGAAATACAAACCAAAGCGTTGCGCAAACCGTTTCATGGTTCAGTGCGCAGGAGTATATTGGTCAAGTTGTGTAATTTTTTTGTTTATTGAACGGACCTTAAAGAGTATACCGGGGAAATCGTTACCAACGTCGAAACAACAATCGATAGTGGTAACGATTTCATCAACAAGATCAATGGAGCTATTTTGCTTTCATGACAATACACGTAATCTTTTTCTGATCCATTAAATTTTTAAACGCAGCAACACCGGCCGCTGTTCCCTCATGTTCACCCCAGTGCATCGGGATCGCCACGTTTGCCTTTACCTCATGCTTATAATGTGGAAAAATTGTCAAAAGGGTAGTAAGAAATGAGAAGTTGACAAAAACGCCCGGATGGAGATTCCCACCCGGGCGTTAAATACTATCAAATAAATGGTATCTGTATTACATTACCGGTGTACTAAAAGGGAGGATGTTGTTACTCCATCAGATACATTGGCAATGAATGTTGAGCCTGAAAACGTGATACCATTTAGATCAACTGTGGATTCATCATTTTTGAGCTTGTAGCAGGCAATCGTTTTTCCATCAAGATTGAATAATGTTACCGAAACATTATTACTGAACTGCTGCCGATTGATCACCAATGATGAACGAAGTCTGGTAATTGGTGCTGCCTTGCTATTGAAACCGACACTGTTTTTAACACTGGTAGTCGCTCCGAAGGTAATCACCACATCACCGCCGTCAGGAACCGCCTGGAACATCAGGTACTCCTTACCATCAACGCTAACAATGGTATCCTCGACATCTTTGCCTGCCTGTTTAACCGTAACCGAAGGCTTGTCCCAGGTATTTTCAACCGGGAGACGAATAGAAAGCGGGTAGTTGAAAATTTTGTTATCAAGATTATCGGTAATTTCAACAGTGATACTTTTATCATCACTTGCCTTTTTCTTTAGCGTTACAGCGTCACGCTCCTTGATATAACGGGCAACGTTTCCGAAGGTCTCACACCAGACTTTATCACGGTTTTTAGCGATGTAGTCGAGATTCTGACTAAGAGCATTTAATGGAGTCGCTGCAAATTGATAATCGCCCTCTACACCATGATGAAGATATACACTCCACCCATTCTCCTGAATCGCACCATCAACGAGCTTATTCATTCCTTGAGCATCCATAATATTACCATATTGTGAGCTAGCAATAATTTGTGCCTTAATATTATTAAAAGTCGGTGTTTTGGGAGCCGGGTAACCCTCACAACCCCGTGATGCTACATAAACATTTGATGCACCAGTGGGGTATTGGCAGTAAGGGTAAGCATATGAAATACATAGCTCACCCGGGATCTTATCCTGAATAGCTTTTTGCGAAGCGGCAAAATCCGTCGCATTTTCATTATGTCCAACGCTGTGACTCCCTATTTCATGCCCTTTTGCAAAGGCAGCTTTAAGACCATCCCAGTCAGGTTTAAAAGCCTGGGAGGTAAATATTGTCATATGAAACCCTTTTTCATTAAACAACGGCACACCCTTACTCAGCTGGTTACTGGTGTTATCATCAAAAGTATGTGATACCGCTCCCTTACAGAAATTTGCCCATGTTCCCACTTCAAACGGTTGCTCAACAGACGCAGCTGATACAACACATGTCATCGTACCAGCAATCAGTAAAGATCTGAAATGTAATAGATTAATCGTCATGATTCTGTCCCCCCCTTTTTTTGTTAAACTGACAGGTAATTGACTAATAGATAATTACTTTTTTCAGGTTCAGGCAGGGATTTCCGTGATTTTCCTAAAATCATCTGATACGTAATCAGCCTTTTTCAGGAATGTCAGTGCTCCCTGCCAGTCCGGATACTCACTTTAGTAATATATGTAATATAAAGGTGAAGACTCAATCTTTCAGTGGTTTTTTCAATCAGATCTCCTAATATCCTGAGCCTTTACTTTTTTGTTCTGCAGGAATCTAATTTCCACCCGGTATTTTATCCGGAATGTCCGATAGAAAATGCGGTGTACGCAAAAACATACAGTATATCAGATTTTTCGGACAACTGACACATAGCAGGTGATCTGGTTTGGTAGTCATATGTTGTTTCAGGAATTTATATAACGTTGATTTATATGCCTGTTATATAGAAAATGAAATAGGTGGTACATTTTCTGAATGATAATCTGTAAGGCTGGCATTTATATTGCGTATGTACATTGTGATACGATTGGCACAATTCTGAGACGTAAAAGTTCCCGATACATGTGAGTATGAAAAAAAATTACACTTTTCTTTATCTATTATTGTCTACCGGTTTAACACTTTTTTTTATTTCACTCTATGTATATGGTACCTTCACATGGTTTGATCTGAAAGTATTTGATTTCGCCATGAAGTACCTTGATCAGGGCCGGACCGATTCGAACATTGTAATCATTGAATATGATGATAAGACTGCAGAAAACCAGCATGACCCGGTAACCACCGGTGATATAATAAATTTAATACAACAGATTCAAAAAGAAAATCCCTCTGTAATTGCAATTGATAACTTTTCGGTTTACGGTAAAAGTTCAGATTCTGTTTCTTCTGATTCGCTGAAAGATTATCATAACATCTCGCTTGGGATCGGCCTCTCGGTGCCTGTATATGTGCAGGAATCAGACTCTGCACGTACATCATTTGATGACATCAGACCATACTGTACTTCAGTCGATATGAATTCAGGCTGCGATTTTTATACTGCAGACAAAGTATTCAGAGGTACAATCACCCGGAATACAAATGCATCAAGTGCAGGACACTTAGTGCTCTACCAGGATGCTGATGGTGTATTCAGGCGGATACCGGCAATGATACAATGCGGGGATGGATTTTTGTTTTCTTTCGGTATACAAGCAGCATTTGATTACCTTGGCATTACTAAAAATGGCATAAAAGTTGGTGATAACAGTGTAAATAGCAAAAAACTGAGAATCAATCAGAACGGACTTATGCTTATCCGGTTCCAGAATCATGAAACGTCAATTAAAACGATCTCAATGATTGATATTTTAACAGCAATGAAGACAAATACGTTTTCTTCACACTATCAATCTTTTTTCAAAGGCAAACTGGTTTTTATTGGAAACTCGTCAATAAGAACAGCACGATTTTGTTCTACTCCTGTCAACCCATACATTCCATCCATACGACTTCATGCAATAGTTGCAAGCAATGTAATAACAGATGCAGTATTATATGATCCCGGCAGAATAACAGCAATTATACTACTACTAATAATCGGTCTGGGACTTTCATGGCTGATGTTTACTATAAAGTCACTCAGGCTTGTCGTTTTGCTGGCAGGTATACTGCCAATACTGGTTATCGGTGGATTCTTTATTATTCAATCAGGAATCAATATCCCTCTGTTCACCATAACTTTTTTTACCGGCTCATTGTACCTGTTTCTGACAATATTCCGTCATCTGCATTACAAGGATATGCTTTTGGACAAGCTGCATCTGCTGCAAAATGAGATGAGAATGAAAGAACGGCTTGTTACAATTGGAGAGATGTCATCCAAGGTTGCACACGAAATACGTAATCCCCTTAATGCGATTCAGCTTCATTTGAGTTTGCTTAAACGTAAACAGGCTACAGGCAATGTAGACGAATTTATTGATGTCATTCATGAAGAATCAGAGAGACTGAACAGATATATAACCAGTCTTCTTCAGTTTGGAAGACCACTTGTCCTGACCATAAAAAAAATCAATGTCATTGAAGAAATCAATTCCATAAAGAAACTGCTGGTTCCTGAACTTAACAACAAGGCAATTGACATTCAGATCAAGCATGAGGTTATAGATCTTATCATAGCAGCAGATGGAGACCAGTTGCGCGAGGTATTCATCAACATAATTAAAAACAGCATTGAATCTATTGATGATGGCGGAATGATTCATATCAGGACATTCTTTAAAAAAGAGATTTTCGTTATTGAATTCACCGATGACGGAAAAGGTATTCCACAGGATATTGTTGACAAAATATTCACACCCTTCTTCACTACTAAAAAACACGGAACCGGACTCGGGCTGGCTATTGTCAAAAAAATCGTTGAAGCACATCATGGCACAATTGAAATTAATAGTACTGTTGGAAAAGGAACAACCATTGCAATCGGGATTCCGGTTGAAGCTTGACATACGGAGTTTTTCTACATGAAAAAAATTGGTGTACTTATTGTTGATGATGAAAAAAATACATGTACCGGAATCAAATACGCGCTTGATGATAACCGGTACAGCGTCGATACTGCTGAAAATATAAAAACCGGCCTGACGCTATTTAAGCAGAAACAGCCTCAAATTGTCATTACCGATTTAAGGATGGAAGGCGAAACTGATGGTTTTATATTGTTGAAAAAAATCAAGGAAGAGAATCCTGATACCATTGTCATAATGATAACAGCTTATGGTGATGTGGAGAAAGCTGTTACAGCTATGCAGGAAGGGGCCTATGATTTTGTAACAAAGCCCTTTACAGCGGATCAGATTGAAATAAAAGTAAACAAGGCTGCAGAAACAATCAAATTGATTGACAACAATAGAAACCTTCGTCATGAACTTTCAAGTCAATTTGAAATGACAGGTAAATCCGATGCAATTCAAAAATTGAAAGAGCAGATTTCATTGATTGCACCGTCTGACAGGCCGGTACTTATTCTTGGAGAAAATGGTACTGGAAAGGAACTTGTTGCACGGGCTATTCAGCAATTTTCACTAAGATCTTCAGGCCCTTTCGTGCAGGTGAACTGTGCAGCCATTCCGGAAACACTTATTGAAGCAGAACTGTTCGGTTCCAAAAAAGGTTCCTTCTCCTATTCTGTTGAGAATAAATCCGGAAAATTTGAACAGGCAGATAGCGGCACATTGTTTCTTGACGAGATTGGAGACATGTCGCTTAATGCACAGTCTAAAGTACTAAGGGCAATTGAATACAATGAAATAACCCTGATTGGTGCTGACAAGCCCATGCAGGTTGACGTAAGAGTTATCGCAGCAACAAACAAAAATCTTTCTCAAATGGTATCAGAAAACAAATTCAGAGAAGATCTTTACTACAGGCTAAATGTCCTGCCGATTTGTGTTCCGGCTCTGAAAGAAAGAACTGGTGATATCCCGCTTTTAATTGAGCATTTTGTTAAAAAAAACGGATTTGTAGCAGAAGCCGGCTCTCTCTTTACAAAAGATGCAATCAGGGTGCTACAGTCATGGAGCTGGCCCGGTAATATAAGAGAATTAAAAAACATTGTAGAACGTGCATGTATTCTGGGCAGAAATAAAACAGTTGATGCAGAAATGATTCAATCGTTTCTGTCCGGAGCACCTGTCAAATGTAAAGATTTCATTGATACCGGTTTCCCCTTGAAAGAAGCCCGTGAGAATTTTGAGCGTAAGTATATTATCAGGGTATTGGAAGAGTGCGGAAACCATAAATCAAAAGCAGCCGAGCGGCTTGGACTGCAGCGCAGCTATCTTCACCAGAAGCTCACTGAACTTGGAATAAATGATAAAGATTGACAATAAGGACTTATGGAAAATTATGATTCCTCTGATACTCAGGAATTGCATATCAGTTGCAGCGTTTATTGTTATATCTGCGCTGAACACCAGTGCATTCGATAAAATCACATACGAATCAGACGGCTATGGCAGCACTGAAAAGGATGCAGTTTCAAATGCGCTAAAAAAAGTAAGCTGGAGTTGTATGTCTGATTTTTCAGAGATGCCTCCGGATTCAATAAAAAGCATTGTACAGAAAATTGATATTTCGAAACTTGTCAAATCTTATTCAGTTTTGAAATCATCAGATTCCACAGAAAATGATTCAACAAAAGTCTCCGTTCATGCAGAAATGAACATGCCGGAAGTTATCAATTTACTGGAAAAACATCATGGAAAATCACCACTGAACTATTATCCACGGGTATTACTGGACATTAAAAATAACAGCACAGGGCAAATAGATGGCAGAGATGCGTTTATGAGAATGATAGAGAATAAATTGACAGGTAAAAAGATGGTACTCTATGGCCATAATGTTACAGACTCACTCTTTCCCCGATCCAGGGCACTAGGTACTGGTGAGAATCCTGATAGTTACTATAAGGCAGGTGCAGATTTTGCCATTACAGGCTCAATAGAAACAGGAGAACCTTATACGGTTGAAGTGTATGGAACCAAACAGAAGAGAGTGTCATGCTGTGCAAACCTGCAGCTTGTGGATTGCTCTGATGCAAGAGTACTCACATCAGTCTCACTATGTGAAGATTGGGGTTCACAGAGTGAGACTATGGCATGTGAAAAATGTTTTGATGTCCTCTTAAAGAACAAAAAATTTACCCTTATAGATTCGATTGAAACAATCTGGAAAAATTATCAGTATTCAGTATTCCCGGTTTCAATCAACCTTCATGATCTTGAAAATAGTAAAATTATTGAAATCGAAAACGACATTAAGAAATTACCCTCTGTTATAAAAATTGCATCAAAAATACTGAATGAAAAAGAAAGCAGACTTAACATCCTCTGCAGAGGATCGATGCTTGATATTTTCAATAGCATTTCGGATATAAAAGATATTTCTATCTCAATTTCTGCAAAGGGATACATGCATATTTATGACAACACTCCCGATATAAAATCAGACAATCTGGCTGGCACGCAAACTGTAACAGATACAAATATTACTATTAACCAGATAAGTGTTACCGGATATACAATTCCTCCATTGTATCCGTGTGCTGCCGCAAATTACTCCTCCCAGCCATATGGAACAATTACCTTGAGCAACAATACTCAGAAAAAGCTCGAAAAAGTGAGGCTATCATCAACAATCAGCGACTTATCAATGCCACGCGATACAATAATCGATCTGATTGTACCACACAAAGAGGTAAACATACCGATAACCGCAGTTATTGACCAGAAGAAAATTCAGAAAATTGACCATTCAACAACTACGAAATTATCTGTTCGTTGTTCCTTTAAAGAAGAAAACAAAATCAATACCACAGACTTCCATCTACCTGTAACTATCAACGGTCTTAATGATTTTGACTGGAAAAAACCTGAAATGATCTCGTCATTTATCACTCCTGCAGATCAGGTTGTAAAAGGGCTTTCACGCCTGGCACTGTCATCAGTTAATTACATCATTGATTCACTACCTCAGAATATAACGCAGGCAATTGCTGTTTATGAGTGTCTTAGAAAAGCAGGTATTGCCTACATTAAAGATATTACTGTCAGAAAGAATATTGACAACATTCAATTCCCTTTTCAGACCATACTTATGGGTACCGGAGATTGCGATGATACAAGTGTGCTGCTGGCATCATTACTTGAAAGCATCGGCATTGAAACCTCAATGCTTGTGTCAGACAATCATGTTCTTATTATGTTTAATACAGGTGTACACAGCAAAAATTCCTACCTCATATCGCACGATACATCTAAGTATATTGTTTACAAAGACATGATCTGGCTGCCGGTTGAAACAACAAATTTCAACACCATGTCATTTCTGGATGCCTGGAAAAAAGGCCTTGAACAATACCATGATTCAAGAGATTATGGTTTTATATCCATAATCAATACGCATCAGTCATGGGAAACGTATCCGCCGGCTAATCCTTTTCATGATGAAATTACAATTCCAAAAATCAATAGTGATGATTTACATAACACAATTGACAATATTGTAAATCAATTTGTAATCAATCGCAACGAAGAACTTGAAAAGGTTGAAAAACAGTACCTGTCCATGTCTGTCAAAAACCCTGATAAAGCTCAATTTAACCGGCTTGGAATATTGTATGCTCAAAACAAACAGTATAATAAATCACTTGTTAATTTCAGAAAAGCATTTGAAGCAGATACCCTTGATCCTGATGTTTCTGTAAATCTTGCCAATATTTATTGCCTGACAGGCCGGTATGATTCTGCAGAACAGCTCTATTCTTATGCTGTCAAAAGAATTCCTTATGATTACAGTTATTATCTGAACCAGTATCTTTTCTATCTGAAATCGAATCAGCCTGAAAAAAGTACTGAATCACTA
>CAYMGX010000161.1:0-8199 GCA_964390065.1 uncultured Fibrobacter sp.
GTAGATATCAGGACATCTGTCTATACTGTCAAGATACCCATCCGCATCAAGGTCTGCATTCATTCTAAGATCTACAACGTAGTTATTAATTGTATCAGGCAGCACAGTAATGATTTTCCGGGTATTGACAAAGCCGTGACGGCTTATATCGACAGTATAATTTCCTGACTGAAGTTCCAGCGTACGGTCACCAAAACTGCATCCGAGTGTATCAATGCATACTTCTGCATCAAAGGGAAGTGTGCGGATACTTAAAATCCCTTTTTTTCTGACAAACTGCTTGTCAAACCAGCATACTTTTCCGGCTGTAATAGTTAATATGGTGTCAATTGATTCGTAGCGATTGCCGCCGTTCCATTGTATTCTGTAGGATCCATCAAGCAGTTCTGCTTTCAGATTGTGAGTTCTAAATGTGTCAATTACAAACGGAGTGTCCACCGGGGGGCTGGGAAAATAGAGAAGGCCATACGGGTTATCTCCCGATATATAAACCGTATCAAAATCACTCAGCAGATCAAACGAAAGTTTCACCGTAGAATCAGGTCGTACGTAAACTTCATTACGTGAAAAGTGATGATTCGGAAGGAATAGTTCGATGGTATATTTACCTGATGCGACATGTTCGATGGAGCAGGGTGTTTTCCTTAATGTACTGATTCCGTTTATGACAACCTGTGCATCAGCTGGCTCCGAGACTAATTCAAACCGTCCATGAGGATAGCTTCGGGATCCATGCAGGGTAGTCCATGATGTATCAATGTTTACAAACACAGTGCCGTGGTGACGGACATAAAAATTGAACTCATCAAAATAAACTTCTTCAATATCATTACTGTGATTCTGCTCAATTGAACTATAGATACGCTTCCTGATAAAACCGGATGCGCCACGGTTGGCTGGAATTCTGAATGCGTACAGTGGCGGTTCTCGTTTGAAGGCATTTGTATCAATAGATCCTTCATATAAACGGTACTCTCCGCCATCAATTTTTTTCCGCATGACAATGTTACCAGGGGCAATAGTAATTACTGAATCAATCTCGGTACATGTACGCCCCGCTTCGCTTTTTATGATATCATTAGATGATAGCGGCAATATGCGGTTACTGGACTTAAAACGATTTATTGTAAATGGATCACTGACAGCAGCACTTACCAGTGATACTAACAGCAGTAGATACAATAATGTGAGAAGTAGCAATTTCATAGTATGTTAGTAATAAGTAATTGGTTGCCCGTTCGCAATACGTCATCACCCCGACTGCTGAATGATACCTGCAATTTTATTTGCCAGTTCGGTTGATGGTTTTTTTGCTCCGAGGACACCTCTGATCTTCTGAAGTGCATCAACGGTTTGCCTGTAATAATTTTTTTCAATAAGAAATCGTTTGCACTCATAAGCAAGTTTCTCAGCGTTCATGGAGTCCTGTATACATTCCGGTACTATTGATGCCTGCGCGATAATATTAGGTAGCCCAATCCATGATAGCTTTACAAGGTGCTTTGCAAGTGCGTATGTAAATGCTGATGTTTTATAGGCAATTACCATCGGGATGCATGCCAAAGCTGTTTCAAGCGTCGATGTTCCCGATTTGACAATCGCACAACTCACACGTGTTAGTATGCTGTCAAGCGGGTCTGATGTAACTGTAACTCCGGGGTAATTCTTAACAATGTCAAATTCCCTGATGTTAATTGACTTGAACACTGATACCTCAGCCCGAAGTTCAGGAAACTCCTTTTTCAGAATCATGTATGCATCAAGCATAGGACGAAGCATCCGCGTAATCTCCTGTAACCTGCTCCCGGGAACAAGCGCAATCGAAAGCTCCCGCTTGCTGTTCTCATCCCTTACTTCCCACTTTCCACTTCCCACATCCCACTTCTTCTCACTCTGCTCCTCCATCGACTCAACTGTCGGATTTCCAATAAAAGCCACTTTATCAGTATACGGTAAAAAATGTGATGGCTCAAAGGGAAAAATGCATCCTATGAAATCGGCGTATTCTCCCATCACCCTTGCCCGTTTTTTCTTCCAGGCCCAGACCATAGGTGCAATGTACCAAATCACCGGAATACCAAGTTTTTTTGCAGCTTTCATAAGCGGCATATTGAGACCGGGGTAATCAACGCAAACAAGGCAGGATGGTTTGCGGGAGCGCATTTCATTAATAAGCTTCTTTTTGGCATCAAGGAAAAAACCAAGGTGTTTAACAACTTCGATAAATCCCATTTTGTTGAATGGTTCAAAAGGCATAAGTTGCCTAAACCCCTGCGCTGCCATTTTGGGACCACCAATGCCCCAGCATTCAAGACCCGGATTGATTGCCTGCAGTTCACGTATAACCGGTGCAGCATGGATGTCGCCTGACGGGTCACCGGCAACGAACATAACAGTTTTTTTGTTATTCACTATCATAGTGTTGTTAATATAGTACAGAATGGCTACTGAGTGGGTTACTTTTCAGCAGGTGGGCGAGCAAACAACGCAGATCGATGGCTCATAATCAGATGGTACATGGCAGGTGAAGATAGAATAGTGGAATATGGTAAAAAGGATAAGGATAGTCTGGTGAATAATGGTAATTATATAAAAGATATCTGTTATCTATACCCGATATATATGGGGTAGGGACAAGGCATGCCTTGTCCCTATGATCGTCCCCACCATAGAAAATTTGAGAAACTATCAAAACCAATTAAACCTTCAGCACTCCGTTGGGACATTGTCCTATACAGGTAAGGCACATGATGCACTCGGTTGATGTTACCTTGCCGCGGGCGAGAATCTGTTCGCTGATGTCAATACCCATGGGGCAGCTTCTGGAACATGCTTTACATTGTGTACACAATGATGCTTTCCCACGAATCCTGAGTACCGCAAATCTGCTGCTGAGTTTGTACAATGTCACAAGCGGACAGATATATTTACAGAATGCCCTATTGTCCTTACATACAAATGCAAGAATGATACCGGTGAGATAGTATACTCCGTTACCGGCGAGAAACCAGATCATTTCAGAAAGTGAACCGGCAACACTATTTGGAGTTGTATTTGCAATTGAATAATTGAATACAAAAAAGAGTATCGCAACAAGTATCGCCGACAATGCAAAGTGGTAGTACCTGAGATGTGACATCTTTTTGTTGAAGGAGCTGTTCTGTTTGAACGGTAGTAAATTAAAAATCATTGATGTCCAGCAGCCCCAGCTGCACCATGTTCTGTTGTAAAGTAACGGTCCGATGATTTTCGCCATTGCAAAGTGTACAAGTACTCCGCTCATCGTCCCGGAAAATACATAGAAAAAGAAACCCTCAAGCTGGAAGTTGGTTCTCCCGAGAATCCCTGCCATGACAAATAGAAATATTCCTATAAGTAAAATGGACGCAGAGCGTGCAATTTTTTTGCCATTGCCTTTGAGGGTGGCAAAAAGGGACATGCAGACAACCTGAATGATTGCAAAAATGATAAAGATCGGAACCGGGGATGGATCTTTGAGGACAAATGCAAAAAAAAGTGATGCAATAGTGAAAACAAAAGCAGTAATAAGAGGTGCCATCAGATAATTTCTGAAAGGCGTTTTCTTCGAAGTGTTCATCGGTAAACTCCTGAAAATAGTTCAATATTAAAAAGATACAAATCGCTGTGCTGAAACGCTTCCGTTTTTAGATCAATTTATTTCAAAAATCTGCTTTTATCATGTTCAGATGAGAGATATTTTGTAGTTATGAATAAAGAAATGCTTGAAAAAATAAGGGAACTGGTCGGGCCAATAACCGAGCAACAAATGCAGTATGTTGAGTGTTCAGTACATTCAACAATGGGAATATTTATTCCATCAGTAGGGCAATGCGGCTATGCGATTACGCCTCAGCATACACACCCCGCATATTCTGTACTTATAGCATTTGATGAGTTGAGTCCGGTATTTCCTAAGGGCTTGAAAATTACACGGGAACAGTATGGATGTACCCTGATGTCACCCAAAATTCCTCACGAGGAGGAAGCGAGTGAAAACTTTACACGTTTTGCTGTTCTGATGATTGAGTGTACTGCGTTTGAATCGGTATGGAAAATCTATTCAACAAAACCATGTGGGCCGTTTTTCTGGACTCCGTTTGCCATAAGTCGCTCTATTATGTCAGGTGTAAAGCAGTTCATGGCAGAATGCGGTGATTCTAAACCAGGCAAAAAGGAAGTACTTGATTCATTGGAATCGTTTTTGTCTCATATGGTGGTGAGAGCTCTATGTTCAATCAGTGTTGATATTGACACTGTGACAGAGCGGCTTGACATACAGCGGGCAGTAGAGTATATCCATGCGCACTTCGGTGATGAACTCTCGATTGATGGTCTTGCACGTGATGCACACTGTTCGGTATCCCATTTCAGCAGGATGTTTAAACGTGAGCTTGGGTACAGTCCAAAAGATTATCTCATTAAAATACGCATTGACAAATCAAGAAAGCTGCTTCAGGATAGTTCTGATACTATAACCGATATCGCCTTTACATGCGGTTTTGCAACATCAGCACATTTCTCCGATTCATTTAAGAAAATCACCGGTGTAAGTCCAAGCGATTACCGGAGAAGTTTTTCGTAACGGCTGCTCTGCAGTATGACAATAACCGGGTGGTGCTTAATTTATAGGATCTTCCGGGAAATTTGCGGGTCGAATGTTACCCTCTAATCAACCAGCTCAATCTATTGCATTAATAGAAAATCAAATAAAAAATATAGGTCAAGAGGTATTGTATACAAATAATATATATCTTTTTTCCCTGATCCCATCGGGATCAAATATTTATAGAATGCAGGACAACAAAAACAATCCAAGGGACGATATATTGATTGTACATCACGCAAGATAGATCGGTGTGAATGTGTTTGCCATACAATTTAAGAGCCTATGTATATTGTCCCTACGGGACAAGGGCTTTTATTTATTGTAAATTTTCTATAAATATACTGTCCCTCTGGGACAAATAAGAATAATTTAAATCATAACAATTTAAGAATCACAACACAAATTCTCCTGACGAGCCACTTTGTACAATCTGTATAGTGCCATGCCAGTTTAGACATGGCACTTACGTGTAATCAGAACAGTTTCGGAGAGAACTTTTTATCAGCTTTAATCTCGCCCATATATTTTTTCAGATCCGGCAGTTTTGATCTGTCAATAGCAAGAATAGCATCGTCGGTGACAATCAGAGCAACATTGTCAAGTCCAACTGCTGCAACAGTCAGCTTTGATCTATTGACAAGAATGGAATTAGCGGTGCCGTTGCAGTAAATCAGGTCACCGGAAATGGTCGTGATATCATCGTTGGTACCATTAAGTCTCGGTATCGATTCCCATGATCCGATATCATCCCATCCGAAATTACCAACAGTAGCGCTGACCCGCTTCGAATGTTCCATGATACCAAAATCGATAGATTCTTTTTGACAAGTAAGATAGAAGTCGTCAATGGCTTTTGATGAAAATTTGGCTTTTTCCGCTTTTTTAACTAATTTGAAAAGATCCGGCATGTAGCTTGCGAACTCTTCCAGAATTGCTTTGGTGGTCCAGACAAACATACCGCTGTTCCACATGTAATTGCCGCTTGCGACATATTTTTTTGCGTTCTTTTCATTAGGTTTTTCAACAAATTCTTTAACGGTATAGCCGCAGATACCCGATTTTTCATCGAGTTTTTTACCCAATTTAAGATATCCATATCCAGTGTCGGGACGTGATGGTTTTACGCCAAATACAATTAGATTTTGTGTTTTTTCTGCAAGTGAAACAGCAAATTTCAGAGCTGCAGTAAATTCTTCCTTTGGACGGATATCGTGATCTGCACTTAACACCACCATTACTGAATCACCATATTTCTTTTCGATCCATGATGCTGCAAGTGCTACAGGGGGAGCTGTGTTTTTTCCAACAGGTTCCACGATCATGTCGTAAACCCATTTTTTAGGGAGCAGTTTTTTCATGCTTGCAGCAATTGTTTTGTTGGTGATAATAAGCGGCTTTACGCCTTTTGTGCAAAATGATGCAACACGTGCAAGTGTTTCCTCTGCCATCGTCTTTGATGAAACAAGTTTGAGCAGCTGTTTTGGCATTGATGAACGGCTCAGAGGCCAGAAACGTTCACCGATTCCACCGGCAAGAATTACTGGTACTACTTTCATGATGTAAATCCTTTTATGAATAGGTCAGATTAGTTATTTGCGGTAAGGTATATCAGGGCTGACTAAGTAGTGCTTGGTAGAAAAATAAGACACGTTGAAAAAAAATTATGTCAAGTCCTGAATTAGTTTTGCATTGATATATCTCTGATGAAACAAGTGTGGATTCTTTCATCTACTGGTCACTCGTTACGTGTCACGTGTCACTTCTTACAAAATCCCCTCACGCTTGTCCTTGAGACTCCTGACTGTAGTGTAGGGGACCTGTGGAATTCCAATCTCTGATCTGTTCTGATTACTGCTATGGAAATCGGAACCACCACTGATAGCAAGATGATGTTTTTTTGCGATACGTGTATAGTGACGCTCTGCACTGGCCGGATGTTCCATGTGGTAGACTTCAATACCCTGAAGCCCCTCACGAATAAATTCAAGTATTCGCTCATCAACGTGAGTAACTCCCGGATGAGCAAGAACAGGAACGCCGCCTGCCTGTTTTACAAGATCGAACACCTCTTTAGGGTGCATTTTAAGTTTTTCAACATAGGCTGTTGAGCCATAACCTATATATTTATCAAAGGCTTCCCGAAATGAGTACACAAGTTCCTCCTTGAGCATTGCTGCTGCAATATGAGGTCTTCCGATTGCACCAAGGCCCGCGATACTGAGAACCGTTTCAAAACGCAGATCAATACCTTGTTTATTGAGATTTTCAACAATTTTTTTTGCGCGGTAGTATCGGGCGTCTTTCATTTCGTCAAGTTTGCTGACAAGAAGAGGGTTTTCGATATCAATGAAATAACCAAGTACATGAATATCGGTTCCATCGATCTCACTTGAAAGTTCTACACCGGGGATGACCTCTATACCCAATTGTTCACCAAGCTCAAAAGCCAACGGATATGCGTCAGTGCAATCATGATCCGTGATCGAAATTGCGCTCATACCTTTATAATGTGCAGCTTCTAATACCTCTTTTACAGTGCTTGCACCATCTGAGAATGTTGTGTGGATATGGAGATCTACGTTCTTTTTAGTTTGTGTGGATTCTGAAAGCATCCTTTTTCAATTTTAGAGATAACATCAAACTCCAAAACACCAATTTTTGCGGTTTCTTATCTGTGCCATGTTCAAAGGAAATTGCTAATACTTCCAGCCGAACCTGTCAAAACATCAAATAAAACTGCTCTTTTTTAGAAATCTTCAAAAATTTAATGATTAAGCGACTTGAAATTACCTCATGTGTTAGAATTTTTATACAATTTTGACCAAGTATATGAATATAACCAAACTTGGGTGCGGGGTCAAGCCTGATGATAAAAAAGTTTTAGTCATTGCTCCTGGTGTAATTACTCCAGAAAGGGGACGAAATTAAAAATCCAGCATTATTGAAGTATTGAAGGTGACCCTGTCTATTTCCAGATCCTTCATTTGACTATTTACGAAATGTAGGGTATAGTAACTTTATAACTTTAATTAACAAGGATTTTGCATGGGATTAAAGGGTCTATTTGCAGCCGGTAGTGATCAGGACAGGCTCTTCAAAGATTTATCGGATATAAAAGAAATTATAAAAAATACTGATATCGACACCACTGAACTTTATAAGCTATTTGTCAAATACGGACTGGAGAAGTATTATGAACCTATCATCGGAAAACAATAAAGCCCTTTCCTTTCACTGGGATCATGAGTACACAAAAAAACTTAAGGCAGAGGCAGTAACAAAAAAAAGTAAGGTTCCAATCGTTGAACGTAACCTTCAGGAATATTTTGACTTTTTGGAAAATGTTCTGCCAAAAAATCCACTCCCACCCAGAAAATCGTGTACAACAACAAAAATGTTTGAGTTATAACTGTCTGCGTAAGAGTTCCTATCTGACACAGAATTGTTTCCTGCTGTATATCAGGCCTGTTTAATTGATAGTACCCGCTTTTTTTAAACAAAAATCTTTACATTTCCGGTTCGCAAGTTATTTTAGGTTTAGAAGTGGTCTATTATTTATGTATTAAACCTTA
>CAYMGX010000162.1:0-8171 GCA_964390065.1 uncultured Fibrobacter sp.
GCACTGAAGTACGGGGCACACAATGTTCTTTTCACATCCTGTTTAAAGGTAAATGCTATTAAGGGCACCCTATTCTGTGAGAATTCCCAAATGTCTGAATCACCTCTGAAGTGGAAGCGTATTCTTTAACCAGTAAATCACAAAACATATCTATTTGTATAGCTAATACAAAAACATTCCTTTGAAAACCAAGAAATAAATTATATTTAGGATTGCTGACACTCTATCAAAAACCAAAAACATTCAGATATATCATGAATGTACATTGTCTGTTATTATTAAAACGCTGCAAAAAGCACAGTGATTAATGACAAAGAGGAGTTACAATGAACGAAATTGTTACGCTTGACAACATTTCAGATAAGATTTTTGAAATTCGAAATCAGAAAGTCATGGTTGATGCTGATCTGGCAGTTCTATATGCAATTCCTACAAAGGCGCTCAACCAATCAGTTAAACGTAACTCCGCTCGATTTCCTGAAGATTTTATGTTCCAGCTTACCCAGATCGAACGCAATGAACTGGTCACAAAATGTGACCGGTTGACAAAACTTAAACATTCATCTGTATTGCCGTATGCATTTACCGAAAACGGTGTCGCCATGCTTTCAAGCGTTATCAATTCGGAACGTGCTGCATTGATCAACATACAGATCATAAGAGCGTTCGTGAGATTGCGCAGGATGCTTGCAGAAAATGATGCATTACGATATGCAGTTGAAGGTCTCGAACGACGGGTTGGAAAAAACGAACGTGACATCCAGATTGCCATTAATGCCATTCAGTCAATACTTACACCACCTGCTCCTCTGAAGAAAAAACGACGCATGGGTTTCGGACCTTCAGGAGATAGACAATAAGGTAGTTAAATTATGTATTTCAGACATATCCCAGAATCGATGTTTTCCCAATACCGCAGTCTCCACCAATGAAACCAAAGGGGAAATGCCTTGTCCTGTTAAAAGTTCAAGACCTGATTCCATTATCGAAAGCAAAAGGAGAAAGCATTCTAAAAAGCCTGATGAAGTTTATTCTATCATCGAGAGAATGTATCCGACTTTAAATAAATTTGAATTGTTTGCGAGAAGAGAAAGAGAGGGGGTGGAAAAATTAGGGAACATTTTCTTATAAGGGATAATTACAGTTCTTTTGATTAGAAAATTTGACAAATGCACTATTTGTTTGATTTTGAATTCCAAAAGCGAGCAAGAAAGAACCCAAGGATAGCTGATAGTCCAAGCATACGAACAGGTTGCTTGACGAAATTTCCAAGCAACTCTGGTAATGAAATCTCTGGCAAGTCAACCCTGTATCCGTGACCTATCATCAACCGAACGACAAAGACTCCGATGAAGAAAACGACGTTGCAGGGGTAGCTAACGCATTTCCGATCGGACCACTTAATGCAAATGCCGCAAGCTGTGAACCTATTATTGCCTCACTTCTATGATAAGTGGGCTGCCCAGGCCCTGGAGCATTAGCCCATTGGCATAGGTAGTTACCTTAACAGGAAGGTTTCTGTAATGTTGCGGGTGATATGGTATTTTTGAGATATATGAACTCCCTTTCGGGGGTTTTGATTATAGCTGTCTGGTTCGAACTTTTGCAGGGAAAGAACCATCATCATTTCGGGTGTGCACTCGCAACCATTCGCCGGAAAAAATGGTTGACTCAACTTGAACTCGCCGGACTGCTTAACACGACAAGCAGGACTATTTCATATTATGAACGTGAATCAAAAAATCCATCAGTAGAAATAGTAAAAAAAATTGCTGACGTTCTTGATATTCGACCTGAACTTTTACTTGAACAAGCACTCGTTGGCACAACGACAGTTAGCAGTAATGACACAATTGATCGAAACTTAAGTAAAAAGTTTGAAATTGCACAAAAATTGCCAGCAGAGGCCAGAGCTCAGTTAAAAAAATTTATTGACACATTGGCAAAGGCAAATAATATCTCGGAGGAATGATGAACGACATATTGCAACTTGATCAAGAATTAATAACGGCAAAGATAGTATCGCTTAGCGGTAAAAAGGTCATGCTTGATAAAGATTTATCCGTGCTTTACAATGTAACAACCGGGAATCTCAATAAAGCAGTACAAAGAAACATAGACCGGTTTCCCGATGACTTTATGTTTCAACTTACTGAAGAAGAGTTCAACCGTTTGAGATTCCAAATTGGAATACCAAAACGAGGTGGGACACGATATATGCCGTATGCATTTACAGAGCAAGGTGTCTCAATGCTTTCTGCTGTTTTAAACTCTCCAACAGCTGTCAATATAAGTATCCGGATTATTCGAGCATTTGTCAGGCTGCGTACATTCATCGCAGAAAATGAATCGCTACGCTATGCAATAGAAGGCCTTGAAAGAAGAGTTGGCAAAAATGAACGTGATATACAGATTGCAATAAAGGCAATTCAATCTCTCATAAATCCGCCATTACCACAAAAACAAAAACGTAAAATGGGATTTACTTCACCAGATAAAAAATAATCAGTCTTTTGCAAAATAGCAATCGTAGTCCAGCGCTGATTACAAGCGCAGCAATGAATTGATAGCCCGCTCCATGGTTCGGCAAGCTCACCAACATAGCCGCCCATGCATATAGGGTAGTTGCCACATCGCACAATTGGTCACAGTGTGTTCGCTTCGCACATGCCGCACCCTTCGACGGTGCTCAGGAGCCCACGGCACCTTGCCCGCTTGGGAAATTGTAATGAATACACAATTATCATACATTACGTACAGGGTTTATTATGATACGCACTCAAATTTATCTTACTGATGATAAAAAAAGGACTCGAGTTGGCTTCTTCAATACAGATGCTGAATTGTTCACATTAAACATCGAACACTACCCTATGTTCAAAGTATTGAAACCACCATACCGGAAAAGCAGTTAATTTAACGTACTGCTCTAAAACTATGACAAACGGAACTACCTTGTTTAAAAGCCGTTCTGATCCAGGTAACCATTCCATTAAAATAGCAATAGCTTATATGAACCAATTATGATAAAATACAAGTTACTATAATTATAATTGGTTAGCTATAAAACCGAACGATCACATACTTCTTCTGAAAAATACTATGACCGATAAAAAAACATCGCAATCATACATAACCCGATCAATTGACGACCGGATTATTGCCATACAAAGCGATATTCTCAACACGACGCTTTTGATATTGTTTATTACGCTTATAATCGGGACCATTCTGTCATTGGCAACTACATTGCCAACGGGAATTCAACCTGTTCATTTCATACAAGCTGTAATCGCTCTGGCACTTTCTTCCGCTGTTGTTTTTAAAAAAAAATTGCCTTACAGATTACGGTATTACATTCTTTTGATCACTCTGTTAACACCTGCAATTTTTGGAATGTACCGCTACGGACTTGTCGGGAATGGCGTTATGTTTCTGATTATTGCCACAGTTTTTACATCCGCATTTTCTTCATGGAAACAATCACTTATTGTACTTGGGTTCAGTGCCCTTATTATCATTGTTTTCATGTACCTTTTCTGTTCAGGGATACTACTGCTTGAATTTGATCAAAACCTGTATCCGAAAAAGTACGTAACGTGGATGGGCATTCTTATTGTTTTTATCATGTTCACCGGAATGCTTATATCGGTAATTACCGGTTTTTTTAATCACCTGAAAAAACTGATCATTGAATCAGCCAGTCAACTTGACCATATTGAGGAATTAAATGCAACCCTCGAAGAAAAAGTTGAAAAACGGACAGAAGATCTTCTTTTGTCAAATAGGGAGAAAGACAGGATTCTCGGCGTTGTCGCACATGATCTAAATAATAAACTTGTCGGGGTAATCGGGTATCTTGATATAATAACAGAATCTGCAGATACTCTTTCACCATCAGAATCTCAGCGGTTCATAGGCAAAGCACTTGAATCCAGTTTGGGGGCACGGGATATCGTTACCGACCTGCTTGAGTACTCAAAGTATAAAAGCGATACGCTAATAACTGAAGTGGTTGACATCGTTTCCTTTATACAATCAACCGTTGATTGCCATACACCAAAGGCACTGGACAAAAAAATCAACCTGAAAATTAATCCGGTACCGGAACCTTTATACTGTAATGTAAATCGTGCCAGATTTTCAAGGGTGATCGATAATCTTATCACAAATGCATTGAAATTTACCAATAGTGGTGGTTCTATTTGTGTTAATGTCAGGAAAGATCCGGACGGTGGAACCTGTATCAGTATCAGAGATACAGGTATAGGTATACCTGATAATATTAAAGAACTTATTTTTATGCCGTTTTCAAGTGCCGGAAGATCCGGAACAGCACAGGAGAAATCAACCGGACTCGGCTTGTCAATCGCAAAGGATATTGTTAATTTACATAAAGGCAGAATATGGTTTGAAAGTGAGGTGGGTATGGGTACAACCTTTTTCATCTGGCTTCCGTAAACATACATTAAAATCTGTAGACAGGGAGAACCTTGGTTGCATTGGTCATTCTTCGTGTCGTGTGATGTAAAGCTGCTTAATGCAGCTACGAAAAAACTTATTAAAACTGTACATCCAAATCACTGAATATGAGGTAACGTTCAATCATTTTTTAGCAAACACAAACAGCCCATCAGGAAAATGATATTTCAAGGTTTCTACCCAGTATTTTACTAATCTTTTTTTCCACCACACCGCAATAGTACAATTATATTACATCCATCTGAGTTACTTTTGCTACTAATGTTTATACAGCTCATTATTATATACCTACAAATCACGGAGTTCTTATGAAACGACCATCTACAAGCCACGCAACATTTCCGGCTACTTTAAGTGCAATTGTGTTATTTGTTGCAGCATCATTTGCCGAAGTACTTATCCCGGCATCAAATACGAATATCAATTATTACGGACGGTTCGATTTCAGTGTGGCAGATCAGGCCCGGTTTAACTGGTCCGGATCAATCATTGAGGCATCCTTTACCGGGACATCAATCGGTATCGAACTTGTTGATGGCAACACTGATTACGATATCGAAATTGATGGCAAACAACATTCTATACTGCGTACCACCAGCACAACAAAGTACTCAATAAGTACATCATTGACAAACACAACGCATACAATCCGTGTCATGCAGCGCAGTGAAAATCACTGGAATGCCAATGTTTTCAAGGGTTTTTATGTCGCGGACGGTAACGGACTTGTGGCATTGCCAAAGAGTCAATCACGCAAGATAGAATTTATCGGTGATTCGTGGACCGCAGGGTATGGTAATGAGAGTCCAAGCCGTGATTGCAATGACGCACAGCTTCGCCAATATACAAACGCAAATAAGTCATTCAGTAAACTCACTGCCGATGCATTTCATGCAGAGTGTATGGCACTTGCGGCATCCGGAGCCGGTATTGTGCGAAATTATGGTGAAAGTACCAAAAAATCTGCATCACCCTATCCCGTTTATTACGATAAAACACTGGGGGCTGTCAGCGGAACATGGGATTTTACAAAATGGAAACCGGATCTTGTTTTCATCTGCCTTGGCACCAACGATTTCTCAACCCAGCCGTACCCCGATGATACAATGTATATCAACGGGTACAATGCATTATTGTCAAGAATTCATACTAATTATGGTAATGTTCCGGTTATTCTGGCGGGGACATCAAATGGCCCCATGAACAACCTTGTTCAATCAATTGTCAACGCACAAAAAACAACCTACAATCATCCCAATACCTACTATTTCCAGTTTCCGGAATCTCAAACACTCAGCGGATGTCACTATCACCCATCAGTGGCCGATCATCAACTCGATTCAAAAGAGATTGTCAAATCAATAATGACAAATATCGGATGGGACACCGCAGTGTCAACACCGGTTGCAAACATTTACAACAGGAGTCCGGTAAATAAACCTGCCGTTACTATCATTCATGGTACAACCGCCCAAATTTCTCTATCTGACAACACAGAGCATTCAACAGTAACCGTGTCAGATCTCAGTGGCAGAGTTGTTTTTAAAACAGCAGTCAACCAAAATCAATCCTGTTACTGGAACTTTGCATCTGTAAAAAGCGGGGTTTACATTATACGTAATGAACAGAGCAGACAGCTGGTATCGTTTGTTGTGAAGAAGTGACCTCTCCCCGACCTCTCCCCCAGCCCCTCTCCCATAGGAGAGGGGGGACGGAGTTAAGAGCTGATTCTGTGTTTATTATTCCAACTATGTAATAACCTACAGGCATACCTCTTCGCAAATTCCGTACTACGGAATGCACAATCTCATACTCCCCCTCGCCTATGGGACGACGCATCGAAGTGGTCGAAGGACCAGAGGGGGCCGGGGGGAGAGGTCAGGGAGAGGTCTTCCATCCTGCTCAACCCAAAACTATATTACATATAATGATACACCAGAATGATGACCAGATTAAGGAAGAGATCCGGAACAAGGCTGATATCGCTGCGGTAATCGGGCGGTATGTCTCGCTCAAGGGTAGCGGTGGTGCATTAAAAGGCCTCTGCCCGTTTCACAAAGAAAAGACGCCATCATTTCACGTTAACGCCAATAAGGGATTTTTTCATTGTTTCGGCTGTGGCAAGGGCGGTGATGTTTTCACGTTTCTTCAGGAGATTGAGGGTGTTCAGTTTTATGATGCACTCAAGATGCTTGCCGAGGAGACCGGGGTTGCACTGCGGGATACATCCGGTGGTCAGGGTGATAGCGAAAACAGTACCGGTTCGCTTTCTAAAACGCGAATGCTTGAGATCAACGAGATTGCATCAAAGTTTTATTACTCACAGATTAAAAACTACCCCGAAGCTATTGAGTATTTCAAATCGCGGGGATTGAAAGCCGAAACAGTCCGTGATTTCCGGCTTGGGTTTTCACCGTCACAATGGGGAGCTTTCATTACCTATTGTCAGCAGTTCAGGATTTCTCAGGAAGAATTAATTGAGTGCGGACTCGCAATTGCAAAGGACAGTGGTGGCGCCTACGATCGTTTTCGCAACCGTGTAATGTTTACCTTGACAGACCTTAGCGGTAAACCAATTGGATTTGCAGGGCGTGGCATGGATGACACAACCATGCCAAAGTATCTTAACTCACCTGAAACATTAATTTACAAAAAAAAGAATTTTCTTTACGGACTTTACAAAGCTCGTCAGGCAATCAAAGAGCATAAGGTTCTATTCATCGTTGAGGGATACATGGATTACCTGTCACTGTACCAGGCAGGTATTCAGAATGTCGCAGCGACATCAGGAACTGCACTTACACCGGAGCATGCACATATCATCCGGCGCTTCTCTCAGAATGTTATTTTTGTTTTTGATTCCGACAACGCCGGACAGGCTGCAGCAGTCAGGGGTATTTTTACTCTTGCACCGTTAAATTTTGATATCAGCATAATGACCGTGCCGGATGCAAAGGACCCTGATGAGTTTATAAAAAAATTCGGCCCCGAAAAGTTTCTTGAAGCTGCAAAAAAAGCAGAAAGCTGGATGCAATACAGTATCAAAAAAGCAATGCAGGAAAATGATGCATCAACACCGCGGGGTAAGTCTGCAGCAGTGGAATACCTTAAACCGCTGACCGATTCAATCAAAGATCCCATTATTCTTGCAAATTTTCGAAAAGAAATTGCAGAACATCTTGAAATCAAAGAACAACTGATGTATAATGGTTTACAAGGTAGGACTGCGGAAAAGGTCGAAACGAAAGTTTCTTCCATAAACACAGCGTATCTTCAGTCACTGGAAGGGAGTTTCCTGCGGATTCTTTTAACGAGTCCCGAGCTGATAATTGAAGCAAAAAATTATGTCAGCCCTGAAACTCTAACGGATCATATATCCAGTGATATATATTCATTAATAATAGAAACATACAGAGAAAAAGGCAGCCTCGACGGAATAACAGACAGAGTTAATGAACCTGTTATCAGAAAAACAATTACATTACTTCTTGTTAACCCTGCACTCATGGAACATATTCATGATGAGCTGGTGCAGAAGATAATCCATTTGCGGGCAAAATTCCTTCGGGCAAGTATTCGTGCCATACGATTGCAGATGAAAAATGAACCAAATAATAGAACAGAGCTTCTAAATAAACTCAAGGATTTTTCTACTCAATTAAAAGACCTGGATGCAAAAGAATGATTAA
>CAYMGX010000163.1:0-8154 GCA_964390065.1 uncultured Fibrobacter sp.
TTTCCATCCTGCAGTACTGCAATACCGGAAATATAGGGATTATTGATTTCGTGCAACAGTATATTATTCGCTGCATTTTTGTCAAGATTCCAGAAGGGAAGTGATATCTGAAAAGCTAACCTGCTGGAAACCTGTTCAATCTGTTCATTCATATGTTCAACAACTCTGGTCCAATTGCTCCGGTAGGAAATGAGACCATTTACAGCCATGATTACAATGATGGCGATAAGCTGAACCAGGACTACCCGTCCGTATAAGGTGGGAATTTTTTTTAACATGACACGACATATCCTCTGAAAAGACGATAATGCGTTTATTAGTAATGATATAATATGCTTTTAAAGTCAGTGAATGTTTCACAGGATGTTAGATTTTGATTTCAGCATATATGTCATTACATAGTAACGTAAACGATAGGGAATGTCAAATACAATCATATAGGGGTATGACGGTAATGGTAAGGGGGGCAGATACAGTTTCCACAATGGTTTTCAGGGTTGAAATCTCAAAGAAAAACAGAACTATTGTTTTTAGTACATAATTATGCTATGATAGAACCGATATATCAATCTGCAATGTTATTCATAGAGAGTACTATTTATGAAAAGTAAACAAATAGTCCTGTTGATTACACTACTTTTTTCACAAACTCTGTTTGCAAGGGATACTGTCAGGGTCGGAACGTTTATGCTTGCGCCGTTTATGATGGGATCTGATAATGGCAAACAGACTACTGGAGTAGGGGCTGATTTCTGGAGGAAATTTGCAGGACCGCAGATGAATGTCGACGTTGAAATGTTTGGACCATTCCCGATAAAGAGGGCATTGAAACTGCTTGAAGATGGTTCCATTGATGTCATTCCCAACATGACAAAAATTCCCGAACGTGAAGAGAAATTCCTGTTCTCCGAAGTGCCCCTTTCCGAGATAACTCCCTGCATTGTGGTACGTAAAGATAATTCATTAAAGAAAGTTACAAAACAGGAAGATCTTTACAATTTTAAAATGGTGCATCTTGATGCTACATATATTCCAGTAATTTTAAGACATCCCACAATAAAAATAGAATTTCTTACCGGAGATAGCTATTTCCAGGGTTTAATCGATATGCTTGAAGCCGACAGAGTCGATGCATTTATACATATCAATTATTTTTCGCTTAAATACGAATTAATGATACGCGGTAAAAAAGATGCATACCGGATACTTGAATTACCGGATGAAAAAATAAGGGTATACTGTGTTTTCAGTAAAACGGAACGAGGGAGAAAATTCTGCGACATGTTCAATAGTGTAAACGCATCTCTTTTTAATGCCCATGTGTATGACAGTATAGCGGAAGAGATGGTGAAATAAATAATAACTTCTGATAAGAGTTTGAGGGTGTATATGATTTGTTGACAAACGCGCGCGCTCATCGTGTGTCACGGGGCTCCTCAAGTAAGACAATCGATCAATGAATGTTATCAACAACTCCCGATTGTAACTTTACATAAATGCAAATAAATATTTGCCTGATTGACAAACTTTTACATAAGAATCCAGACCAATAATAAATATCTGAAAGATAATCAATCCTGACGACACTTTTTACCTGGTAACACCCGTACTTATGTAATGACAGCGAGGTGTTCGTATGAAATTACTATATTTTATACTATTGTTTTTTTCATCAATACTACCAATTGCTGCTAAGGTGATACAGTACGAACTGACTGTTGATGAACGGTTAAGTTCTCTTGCTGGTAAAGCTGTTAAGGTACTGACCATTAATGGAGCAATACCGGGACCGACACTACGGTTTACTATTGGCGATACTGCCCGGATAACGGTAGTAAATCATTTATTGCGGGAGCAAACCTCTATTCACTGGCATGGCCTTCTTGTACCATATCAGCAGGATGGTGTGCCCTATCTCACTACATCACCGATTTATCCCGGAGCTTCGCATGTCTTTGAGTTTGAGCTTAAACATACCGGAACGTACTGGTATCATTCCCATACAGGCCTCCAGGAACAGCGTGGTGTGTATGGATCAATTGTCGTTGATCCAGCTATACGGGACACTATCAACAAAATTGACAGAGAATATGTTGTCGTTCTTTCAGACTGGACTAATGAACGCCCATCTGCAGTCTTAAATACTCTTATGCGCGGCAACGAGTGGTACTCAATAAAGAAAAAAAACGCTCAATCATTCGCTGGTGCTATTAGAGCGAATGCTCTGAGCGATTATTTAGAGCAACAAATGAGCCGCATGCAGCCGATGGATATCTCGGATGTCTACTATGATGCATTTCTTGCAAACGGAAAAGATTCGATTGCGTTACCGGCACGAACGGGAGAGAGAATTATGCTTCGAATAATAAACGCTGCCGCATCAACCTACTTTTACCTTGGTTCTGCCACGGGTCCAATGACAATTGTGGCAGCAGATGGTCCATCGGTCACACCGGTACCTGTCAGAAGGCTGCTTATTGCAACAGCCGAGACGTACGATCTGATTGTAACAGTTTCCGATAGCGGTAGTTACGAGGTCCGGGCAACAGCACAGGACGGTTCCGGACATGCATCAATTTTTCTTGGTAGCGGTACAGTGCATCACGCAGAGGATCCGCCTAAAGCAAATCTTTATACCATGGATGAGATGCTCGATGGTGCTTTGCAGAGCAGTAAAGCCGTATTTGATTCGTCAAAAGAGCGACCGCAGACTCCCTATCAGCTTTTGCGGGCTCCTCAATCGACTGCATTTGCAACATCGCATCCGGTGCGTACGATAGAGTTACGAATGACCGGTAGTATGCGACGATATATATGGTCATTTGATGGAAAAACTCTGGATGAATCGGATGCGATAAAAATCGCCAAAGGAGAAATCGTACGGCTTGTGCTTATTAATAACACCATGATGCACCATCCGCTGCATCTTCACGGTCATTTTTTCCGGGTAATCAGCGGGAAAAATGATTATGCTCCATTGAAGCATACTGTAGACATTCCTCCCATGGGAAGGCGCATTATAGAATTTGAAGCAAATGAGGTTGGCGACTGGTTTTTCCATTGTCATTTGCTTTACCATATGCATATGGGCATGGCAAGGGTTTTCAGTTATCAGGAAATGGGTGAAAGCCATAAACCTGATTTGGGCAATTCAATGAAACATGAACCGGTTCTTATGATGGAGGGGGCTGTCTTACATTCTATGACTATGGGAATGATGGCGATCATGTATAAAGAAAATGATGTTTATTTCGATGCTATGGCTGATTACTCTCTGTCAGGTCATCATGAAGCGCAAATTGGATACAGACGGTTTGTTGGAGAGAATTTCTCTTTCTCACTTGGTATTGATCCTTTGCAATTATACTCTCAGGAATCAGGTGTATTTTTTGGTGAGATTAAGTATATGCTTCCTTTTTTTATTGAAAGCGGCCTGCGGTTTACGACCGGGGGAGTGCTGACTGTATCGCTTGACAATCAATTACACCTGACCCCGCGTCTTGGCATGAGCAACAGCGTGGCATATACTTCCCATCATGACTTGGAATATTTCGGGTATCTGGAATATATACTTTTAAAAAATGTATCATTGATTGCATCATACCATACAATGTACGGTGCTGGTTTTGGAATCGGATTCAGATTATAACCTAAATGTAAGGAGTGTTTTATGAAACGGTTATTTATAACAGCATTGATTGGTTTCTGTATCGTTGCTGCTATCGTTGATAGTACAGCTAAAGAGCTAAAAAAAAATGATGGTGTTGTAAAGCCTTATCCATTATCAATCTGCCTGGTTACGGATAGTGACCTGGGTTCAATGGGTTCACCAATCACAAAAGTATATGATGGTCAGCAGATAAAATTCTGTTGTAAACCATGTGTCAGGGAGTTTGAGAAGAATCCCGCACAGTATATTAAAAAGCTAACTGAGTTAACTCAGAAAAAGGGTGATTCTACAACGGTGCAAAATGACTCTGTACCGGTTGATAAGTAGAGACATTAATGGTACAAGGCTTTATGCACTGTTTTGAGATTTGCGGTTGTGGTGTGATTGCGTTTTACTCAGGAATAAACATTATTAATGATGGGGTGATTCCGGGTTTTCACGCAATGTTTATTTATTTATCGAAATGTATATTTAAACCGTCGTTATTGACAAAAATACACTTAGCCTTTTAGTGTTTTTGCATTTCCAATTATTATGAAGATTATTCCCCAAATCAGAATGAAAAAGGTTGTGCTACTGGAAATATCGTGAACAACCCGTATGTTACTTATGCTTATCCCGAAGGTATTTAATCAAACCATCCCTGTCAGATCTGATGCTTGCTGCAAGTGACCGTGCGTCCTCATCGGTTTCGAAATACTTATCACCCCAGAGAACTAGTTCAAATAACACTGGCATGAGATCGAGACCCTTTGGGGTCAACTTGTAGAGGACTTTTACTTTGTTTCCGGGATAGTCCTTTTTTTCAATCAAACCATTCAGTTCAAGATTCATAAGCCTGTTGGCAAGAGTGTTTGTCGCAATTTTTTCATTTGCCTTTAAAAATTCACTAAATGTTTGCATTCCTCTGAAAATCATGTCCCTTATTATGAGCAGCGCCCATTTATCACCAAGCATTTCCAGAGTAGTACTGATAGGACACAAGGATCGGCGGTTGGTTTTTTTCATAACTGAAAAAATAACAAAATAATTTGCAACGGGCAATCTGTTTATTTATATTACTTGTTACTTGCAAGTAGAAAGTAATTAAATTAAAAAGTTGCAGGAAGCAAATATGACTTCTCGCCAACACCATTACACAATCTGAAAGGAGCAGTTTTGAAAGCACCGAATATTGTTTTCGAAGGGAAAAATCACAAAGTTATCGATCCGGGAATATCCCATCACAATTCATCATCTTCAAAGGAGTCTATCATGTACCGTGTAGCATCACTTATGACGTTAGTGCTGTGTATCGTTACCTTACTCGCCGCGGGTCCTCGCCCTTCACCGCATTGTAAACCACATCAACCAATCACAGTAACCTGGCTTGGTCATGCGGCATTTGAAGTAATATCGTATGGTGGGACCAATCTGCTTATTGATCCTTTTATAACGTATAATCCTGCAACTCCTGATCAACGCAAAGATCTTACTCAGTACAAACCTTCAGCTATTCTGGTAACCCATAACCATGGTGATCATCTTGGTGATGCGCTTGAGATATCGAAAAAAACGGGCGCTCCGATCATTATCACCTATGATCAGGTTGAAGAACTCAAACTTGAGAATGCCATTGGGTGCAATATTGGTGGTACAATTACTATCGGGGATGTGACCATTCATGTGGTACCTGCAACTCACGGCACTACAAAGGACGGCATCTCGTTTGGGTATGTTCTGACATTTAAAGACGGACGCAGCCTCTACCATACAGGTGATACATGGATAAACGCAGATATGGTATTCACTCAGTCGCTGTATCATCCCGATATCGTGCTGACCTGTGCGGGAGGTGGCCCCTTTACACAGGATCCGGAAACTGCTGCGTATGAAATGCGTACAATTCTGAACCCGTCAGTAATCATCCCTATGCATTATGGTACATGGCCTGTCCTTGCAACCGAAAACGATGTCGTAGAGGCTTTTAAAAATGATCGCCGGCTTAAGATAATGGTACCTGGAGAACCAAAAACATTCTGATCCAAAATACCAGCTACCGCCTCTGACGGTAGCTGTCCTATGATTAAATAATTCAGGAACCTGATTTATTTCCTTCGCTCTCCACCAGAGATAATATGCCAGATATTAATGAAATCATGCCATGTCGATTGAATGCCTGCCTGAAACGTAAGGTGTGAACTATAGCTGTTTTTTTCCGAGAGAAATTGTTCCTCAATACCAAGCGTTATAAAATTGAAAATGCCTATTGTATATCCTATACAAAGGGCGTATTTACTCAATGATAGTTCATCATTGCGGTAATGACAATTAGCGAAGGATGGATTTAATAAAGCATGAGCAGAGAATGTTTTTTGAATTACAGGATCGGATATAAACAATAATTTTATTACTGAATTTGTCCAGTGACACTTTGGATTGTGCAGTAAGTTTAACTTGTCAACAACATTTACATCAATACCAACACAGCCATTAACTTCCCAGTCTTTTGAGTTTATATAGGTATTATTCAACCGTAAACCGATTTTCAATTTGGGTTGTGTCACTCCGGATGACAGCGCCCATCGTACATTGATACCCCATCCGGTAATTCCACTATTTGTTGAATAAAACAGGTTCATATCAATCGGTTCCGGTTCATATAAATATGCTTTTAACAACCGATGATCGGTAAACCCGATTAACCCGCTATACTGTGTATTTGATTTCTTTGTGTTGACAGAAAGATTTATTGTCAAATCATCAATATCTTTCTTTATTTCACTTTTCATACCAGCCCGGTTATTTTTTTCAAAATGATATCCGTAATCATTCAGCAACTCAATTACAGCGTCAATTTCATTCCCATTGCTTATCATGTTTTTAGTTTTTTTGTACCGTTTATAGAATTCTATATCAGTCATTGATGTAATTAATTGTGGCGGGATTGATCCGGAATCCAGATATATCCATTTTTCAAAATACCCTCCATATGTTTCATTACGATTCATAGCGGTGTCTTTTATTGTCAATTGCCAGTTTGCCCATAGTCTGTCAAGTGACGATTGTAATAAGACAATGAAATCGGGATCACAGTTGTAACTCCATTTGTACAATAAATCAATTGGTATTGGATCTATCAGATGATTATTATCCGATAGGCATTCAATCTGGTCATAGACATAATCCATTACGTTACTCAGTAAATCATACTCTTTTTGTATATAGAGCGTATTGTCAATTGAATCTGTTTCAGTAGATTGCTCATAACATAATTGTGGATACACAGGATTAATAATTGTACTGTTTGGTACATTATATTTTCTGAATAATCGTACTGCATCATACATTCCGACATAGAAATCAAATTTCCGGAATCCGATATCAAAAAAACCGAAAAAATTGCCAAAGTATCCACTCATTTGACTCAGATAATTCTTTGTAGGTACTAACTGACTTTCGATAAAATCATTTTCTTCAAGTAGTGTGTACAATTCGTTTTTACGTGATGCTTCAAATACCTGAGGAAAATTATTTTTTAATATATCGATTATATTCTCAGGTTTATATTGTTTTGAAACCTTATATTTCGGATAAACCTTGTTATCAGGATTCAAGTATGCAAATGTAATATCTTTGTTTACAGTCTGATCATTATGCTGAGAAAGTGTTTGATTCCATTGATAGTGATCGTCTGTCTTGTTCAATCCGTGAGAGACTAATTTATAGGCAAGTCGTATAGGCTCATTATTATATAATCCACCATCTGACAACTCCGGTTGTGTTATAGTTGCAGAACATTCCCTGAAAGCATATTCCCAGATATCGATGTTCTGCAGTTCATTTTCAGAAAGATTAGCGAGGCATTGATGCGTATTAATGGTCATGACTTTAAGGTCGTCGTATGGAGGAAATGCAAGAGGAAATGCAGATGATGCATAGATAAGACTTTTTAGAATTGCTATATTTTCAGGGTTGTTTTGTGATTCACTTTTTTTTAATGGAAGAAAATTCCATAGCAGGTTAAGATCTTTGTAATAATAGTTACTGAATTCAATCGGACTGTTTACTTGTTTGTCAATTTTGACAACAAACGCATCTTTTGATCTGGGTATATTTAATTCTCCAAGCTTCTCGAATACCGGTTCGTTTCGATTAACTGCCAGTGCTAAAACAAGGTCCATCTCATTTTTGTTCATCGCTTTTTCCTGCAATTTAAAAAATGCAGAATCAATGACTGCATCAGCTATCGAATTCATTCTGTTTCTATTGAAAAGTCCCCGTGAATCGGTACACCCTTTAAAATGATCGATACCAATAGGTATCCAGGTTTTGAAAAAAAGACTTGATGTGTCAACCGAACTTATTGTATCAGCAAGCGATAATACGGTAAGTAATGCATTAATTGCTCCGGCTGATGCTCCGGTTACTATTTTGACATCTATCTTATCCCTGTTTAGTTTAAGCCATTCAACAGAATAATAATGATATCCTGCCTGATAGGA
>CAYMGX010000164.1:0-8045 GCA_964390065.1 uncultured Fibrobacter sp.
GTGACATGTGACAAGTGACATGTGACAAGTGACATGTGACAAGTGACATGTGACATGTGACATGTGACATGTGACGAGTACCGGATCAATACCCGGTACCCGTTCACAAGTCGAATTTTGCATATAACCTGCTTCCGATAATCTGCTTATTACTTCAAAACGATAGATTCCAATCAGTTTTTTCCATTAACAAATACAAGCTATACCAATACCACACACTTACTGTTTTCTGGCAGAAAACACTTTATTGCTTATGCAGTTCATACCCGTCCTCACATTAAATCCGGCGGTTTATATTAGATAATAGAAACGCGCGGATTTTGTTTGTCAAATTTAAAGTTACTAACAGTAAAAAACGAGGTCGGTATGAAAACTCTTTTCAAAGCAATCGTGTCAGTATTAGCACTCACACTGTCTGTCAATGCCCAGACAAGGTGGCAAACAACTCATCAGGGATCATCCAGCGGTAACTGCCAGCTTTCATCAAGTAAGCTATCTGTCACCGTTCATCCCCATTATGCTGATGTTATTGAGGAAGCAGAGATAACGACTCTTGGTAGCGTCTGGAGCGGTGATCCGAAGACTCTTGAAATTACCGGGACATTCACTCTAAGCCAAGGCAGCGCAATCCGTTCAATGCTGCTCTGGAATGGAAACACGATCCTTAAAGCAAAACTGCTTCTCAGAGCCGATGCAGACAGCGCTTATGAAAATGTTGTTGAAAGAGATAAAATC
Source organism: uncultured Fibrobacter sp. (assembly GCA_964390065.1). Classification (GTDB taxonomy): domain Bacteria; phylum Fibrobacterota; class Chitinivibrionia; order Chitinivibrionales; family Chitinispirillaceae; genus JAAZBG01. The sequence continues at coordinate 736 of CAYMGX010000164.1, forward strand.
CAGTTTGTCCGCAGGGATCCGGCTATCATCCATTATCTGGGTAATGATCAGTATCAGTTTAAAATTTATCCGGTTGACATTAATCAATCACGCAAAATCAGAATACTCTACACCGTACCGCTCCAGATTGAAAATGGACAACCAAAGTTCCAGATTAACACTGCATTTACAAACAATATTAGCGAATATCCATCACAGATACCATTTGAAGTACTTCAGAGTGATTCATCAGTAAGCAATTGCATTTTACAACATGGAAGTGTGCGTAAATCAGTTGTGTACAATGCAACCTACAATATTCCTATTACTGATTTTCGCGGTCAGTATTATGATTATTCAACAAGCTCCTATAGATATAACGCTGTAACACTTGCACCAGTTTTAAAAGAAAAAAATTTCTGGATAATGTCGAAAATTGATACTGGTGCAACAAAAGGAAACTACTATTCTATAATAGCCACCCAGCCTGACACATTAAATAAAATGATTGAAAACAAAGCATATCAGGGTAAAACGCTCAATTTTGAAGCTAAGATTACCATTGGTGGAAAATCCTATCTGTCAAATTTACAAAAGAACAGCACTCTTTGCACCTTTATCAAGACCGACGCAGTATGGGACAGTATTATTACATGGAACTGTTATGAGAATACAAGTGGATTACGAATCTTTACCTATGACCAGAAGTTTGGAAAAACAGTTGATTCGGTCTGCTGCCCCACACTCCCCCTTCTGTGGGCATCACGCTATTCGCTAAAAGAAAAGAAAACACCACTTGGCGGACTTTACGGTTTCGTTGACAGCAAAATGAGCCTTCTTGCTCTTGAGGATGATACATTACCGAAAGCTCTTTATTCGATGTATCAGAATCAGGGTATTCCATTATTGAACGCAAACGAGATTGTTATTAATCCATCAAAACGTCCGACAGCACCCCAGGAGAGCATCATTTTTGAGATAGGAACTGCTGTAAAAAATAAACATGCAGCACTGTCGCAGTTTAATATGACCCTTATTAACAATATGTTGAAAATACAGTTTGAAAAAACTTTTAACGGTGTATTCAGTGCGATGCTTGTTGATACACGAGGAAGAGTCGTCCAGAAGTTTGACAATATTCAAATGAAGAATCTATCCGCCGAGCTCAAACTGAAGCAGGGACTTAAAGGAACATTCTTTGTCCAGATCGTTGCAGGCAAAGACCGTATCAGTAAGCAATTGATACTTAACTGAGGGATTCCCCGTTAGTGACAAACGCAAATCCGGCCTCCCCGGCTGGATGAGAGCGCTGGTGAATATTCACCAACGCTCTTTTTTATTCGTTACAAATTTCCGGCAATGCTCAACAATTTCAATTACCCGATCAAAAACCGGTGTGGTTCACAAAACAAGAAAACTACTCTTTTTTAATGCAATATTGAATCCTATTAAAATTAAGCATACATTTTTCTATATTTTATTTTGATTGTAAAAAATAGTAAAAAAACCTATTTTCCTACACAGTTTTTCATTACAATACAAATGGTGTTGATGATTCAGCTTGGTACAGTAAAACATGTGCCACAATAAACACGAGATCAGTGTGTATTCTGAAATCCGGTATGCCGCCGTTTTAATGAGGAGTCTCAATGGAATTTTTGGGGATAGCATTTAATACGCAGTTTTTTATGAATTTATTGAGCATCGTTTTAATCGACATTGTACTTGCGGGAGACAACTCGATTGTGATCGCAATGGCGGTTCAGGGATTACCCAAAGAACAGCGTTTTAAAGGAATTGTATTCGGTGCCCTTGCAGCTGTAATCCTGAGAGTTGGTTTTACCTTTTTTGCAGCGCAACTGCTCGGCATCTCGTTTGTGAAACTGGTTGGTGGAATCCTGATACTGTGGATCGCTCTCAAACTAATGGCGGATTCAAACGAGGACAACCACAAACAGAGTAATGCAGACACCGTCTGGAAAGCTGTATGGATCATCCTTGTAGCTGATTTTACAATGTCTCTTGACAACATTCTCGCTGTTGCAGGGGCATCACATGGAAGTTTCGGGTTGCTGTTATTTGGTTTGGGACTCAGTATTCCTCTCGTTGTTTTTACAAGTACAATGCTCTCAAAACTAATGGCCAGATTTCCGGTGATTCTCTGGATTGGTGCTGCGGTACTTGGCAAAGTGGGCGTTGAGATGATGATCACAGATCCTTTTGTTGTGAATAATGTACTTGCACCTATAAACATGACCGAGATGATTAAAAATTCGCTTCATGCCAACCATACACTGGTTACAATTGCAGAGATAATCGGAGCCGTTGGTATCGTTGGGGTTGCATTGATTATGAACTCATTGAAAAAGAACCGTTCAGAGTCAAAAACAGAAAGTGCATCTCTGCCGGATTCTGTTGCAGATGCGTAAAAAGCCTTTTTTTTTCCTGATACATAGACACTGGCGTGCAATGTAAACCGGCGACCAGGTGCTGTTCATTGATAATTCCCTTTAAATTCATAACATTAAGACCATCCAGCAAGTAATATTTTTAATTTTATCACTCCGGTATCAATGAAGCAGGAGTGAATCGTCCTTCGGGAAATAAGAGTTGTATGAAGAGCATATTGTCATGTGCACTTTTCCATGTTGACAATTTTGTTTTGTTACAATACAATCTTCATTATCCTGGACGCACCATTGTCATACTCCCCGAAATACAGGACTAAATAACATACATTTATCGTTGCAACCCGGATGGCTTGTGCGTTATGACAAATGCACCAGACAGAAATTGCGGATTTGTCATTGCGATCCGTGGCAGTATTGTCGATGTTCACTTTGAACAGTCACTGCCCCATATTCATACGATACTCTATGCAAAAGATGATTCCATTGTTCTTGAAATACTTGCACACCTTGATGCCCACACTGTCAGGTGCATAGCACTCACTCAAACGCAAAGCCTGACTCGCGACACACCAGTACAAAACTCCGGCTCCCCGCTGTGCGCTCCTGTGGGAAAGGGAATTTTCTCCAGGATGTTCAATGTGTTCGGGCAACCAATTGACAATTTGCCAATTCCTGATGATATCACCTGGTGTCCGGTCCATCAGGTATCAGTTCCTCTATCACAACGGCCTACTACATCTGATATTTTTGAGACCGGCATAAAGATCATTGATTTACTTATGCCACTTGAACGGGGTGGGAAAGCAGGGCTTTTTGGTGGTGCCGGTGTTGGCAAAACAGTACTATTGACAGAGATTATTCACAATATGATAAAACACTATAACGGTGTAAGCATATTCTGTGGTATCGGAGAGCGCTGCAGGGAAGGCGAGGAATTATACCGTGAAATGAAAGACAGTGGGGTATTGCCAAAGATGGTGATGGTATTCGGACAAATGAATGAACCCCCCGGAAGCAGATTCAGGATTGCCCATTGTGCTTTGACAATGGCGGAATATTTACGGGATACTGAACACACTGATGTACTTTTGTTAATTGACAATATTTTCAGATTTATTCAGGCTGGATCGGAGATTTCCGGTATGATGGGCCAGATGCCTTCACGCCTTGGATATCAGCCGACATTGAGTACAGAGTTATCTCAAATTGAAGAACGTATTTCAAATACAGAGTCTGCAGCGATAACATCAATTCAGGCAGTCTATGTACCTGCTGATGATTTCACGGATCCTTCTGCAGTACATACATTCTCTCACCTGTCTGCATCAATAGTTCTTTCCAGGAAAAGATCCAGTGAGGGCCTGTATCCGGCAATTGACACTCTTCAGTCTAATTCCAAAATGTCAATGCCACAGATTATCGGTGATCAACACTATACGGTTGCGAATGATGTCAGACGTACACTTGCACAATATGAAGAATTAAAAGATATCATTGCAATGCTAGGGCTTGAGCAGCTTTCGCAAAGCGATCGTAATGTTGTCGCGCGGGCAAGGCGTCTGGAACGATTTCTGACACAACCATTTTTTACCACTGAACAATTCGGCGGCCTGCAAGGAAAAATTGTTCCTCTCGCAGACACTATTGACGGATGCAGGAGAATACTGGCTGACGAATTTATGGATTACCCCGAACGATCTCTTTACATGATAGGACCAATTGAAGATGCTGTTAACAATTTCTCAAAAGAATCCGGGAGTGTAGAAAAAAGGAATGAAAGAGTGGAACAGAAAAGTTAATTTTTCATCATAAACGATGCAAACATGTAAGGTGATACAATTTTTAAGGCAGCATTATGAACGATACCATTACTCTCGACATCATTCTTCCATATCAGCAGTTTATGCATCAATCGGATGTTACAGGGATTATTGCAGAGACTGACCGGGGTTCAATCGGCCTTCTTCCTCACCGTCTTGATTGTGTCGCAACGATTTCCCCGGGAATTGTCGTTTTCAGAACAGAATCAGCAAATGAAATCTGGGTTGCTGTTGATAATGGTTTTCTTTTAAAAACCGGCCTTGTTGTTACAATTTCTGTTCGCAATGCACTTTCAGGTCCCGATCCTGTCAATCTTAAACGCATTGTCAGGGATGAACTCAGTGTTATCAGTGATATTGACAAAAAAGTCAAAACAATTATGATTAAACTTGAAAATAATTTTATTCGAAGTATCATGGAGCTGCATCATGGATAATCCTGACAATAAAAAGATAGCCCCACAACAGAATTTTCCGGATACTATTAACAAAAAGGTTAACAGGAAGATGGCTGCGAGAAGACATACAGGAAATGAACTCTGGCATGGCATTGGCACAATGGGAATTGTGGGTTGGTCGGTTACAATTCCGACACTGCTTGGGATCGCTCTTGGAATATGGCTTGACAAAAACATTAATGATTCATACTCATGGACACTCATGATGCTCTTTGCCGGAATAATCTCCGGGTGTGCTCTTGCATGGTACTGGATTGCAAAAGAGCAAAAAGAAATTCATCAAAAACGAGGAAACGAAAATGGAAAATAGTGTTCTCCATTATATGCTTCTTATTCTTGCAGGACTATTGTTAGGCACTTTCTTTTATGGAGGACTCTGGTTTACAATTAAGAAGTGTGTCACAGTAAAGTCATCATCACTATTATTTCTTATAAGCATGCTTCTACGGACATTGGTCGCTGTTGGTGGATTTTATTTTTTATCATCCGGTAATATTTACAAATTATTATTCTGTTTTTCCGTTTTTTTATCGCAAGACTCTTTTTTAGAATTTTCATACCGGTAATGGTTAAACCAATTAACTCCGGAGCACAATGATGCATTTAAGTTCTGATGAAATCGTATTTACCAACTGGAAATGGGTTACTCTAAATGCAACCATTGTTTACACATGGGTAATTATAATCGTTCTGGCTATTCTATCGTATGCTGTTACATCGCATTTGAAACAATTGTCGCACCGTACCCGTGGACAAAATTTCCTTGAGGTGCTCATCCTTTTAATTGAGAAGCAGTTAAATGAAGCCGGCCTTCAATCATCACGTACATACATACCGTTTATCGGTACCCTTTTTCTGTTTATCGCGTTTACAAATCTGTTAACGATTGTTCCTGTTTATGAACCACCTACAAGTTCACTCTCGACAACAGCTGCCCTGGCACTCTCTATTTTTTTTGCAGTACCCTACTTCGGTATCCGGCGAAAAGGTCTGATCGGATACTTGAAAACCTACCTTGAACCAACGTTTATAATGCTTCCTTTCAATATTATCAGCGAATTAACAAGAACCGTTGCACTTGCTGTTCGTCTTTTTGGTAATATGATGAGTGGTGTGATGATTCTTGCGATCCTTCTTTCCATTGCCCCTATTTTCTTCCCTGTAATGATGATCGTTCTTGGACTTCTTACCGGTATGGTTCAGGCATACATTTTCAGTATTCTGGCAACGGTTTTTATTGCTGCTGCTGTGCAAATAGATAATGAGAAACATGAAAGCCATAACAATGATACTGCAAACAATACTTTACATGAAGCAGACTCTCTCTGAAAGGATTTTATATGGATACAGTCACACTCATCGCAATTGCGTCAATAATCATGTCCGGCTTCACTACTGCAATCGGAACAATGATCCCCGCCCTTGCAGAAGGTAAGGCTGTTGTATCTGCACTAAGCTCTCTTGCACAGCAACCAGATGCTTCACCAACAATTACCCGGACCCTTTTTGTTGGCCTGGCAATGATCGAGTCAATGGCAATCTACTGTTTTGTCGTATCGATGATTCTATTATTTGCAAATCCATTCTGGAACCACTTTATCAGTACAGCCGGACATTAATCTATGCTTATAAACTGGTTTACCTTAGTTGCACAAACAATCAATTTTCTCATTCTTCTATGGTTACTGAATAAATTTCTGTATAAACCAGTACTGAAAGCATTGGATGAACGGGAAGCCCGTATTGCATCAACAATTTCAGATGCGGAATCGGTGAAATTAAACGCTATGAAAGAGCTTGATGACTATTCCGCAAAAAATGTCGCTATTGATAAAGAAAAAAATTCGATTATTCAGGACTCCCGCGTGGCAGCAGAACGGGAATATAATAAAATTATTGATAATGCTAAGTACGCGGCTCAACAGCTAATTGACAAACAAAATAATGTACTTACAGATGAGCGTGATACCTTTTACAAAACCGCATCAGATGAATTGATGGCACGAATAATCCGTATTACCGAAAAATCAATAGCTGACCTATCTGATACTACACTGGAATCTCACCTGATAGTAAAGTGTATTGACAGTATGCAGAAAATTACAGATGATGAGCGTATTTCAATCGCAAAACTTTTACAAATTTGTAATAACACCGTAGTAATCAGGACATCAAAACCACTTGACAGTGATAGTGTATCACAACTTCAGGCATCACTATCAACCGTATTTGGCTCTGCAATTACACTTCATTACGAGCATGCGTCTCATTTGCTTTGCGGTATAGAATTGATTATTGACACATATAAATTATCATGGAATGCTCATGACTATATTCAAAAAGCCATTCTTGATGTAACCGGATTATCGTCAGCTGGTAACTGGCAGGAAAAAAGCACTATCAAGGAATTGGTTCAATGAGTACAGGCATAACCGAACTTTCAACAGCACTATACCATCGAATAAACGCTGTCGAAGATGCGTTTTCTTCATCACAGTATTCGATGCATCTTGAGGAAACGGGCTTTATAAAAAACCTTTCAAATGGTATTGCAATTGTAAGCGGTCTTCACGGATGCGGTTTTGAGGAGTGTGTTGTTTTCCCTGAAAATGTCAGCGGTATTGCCTTTAATATTGACAAAA
>CAYMGX010000165.1:0-7869 GCA_964390065.1 uncultured Fibrobacter sp.
CAACAAAAAACATGTATATTAATGAATTGAGTAACTTCAAGATTTTTATTACCTTTGATAAAAAAAGTTACTTCCGGATTGATTCATCGTCCCGCCTACAGGCTCCGGAATCAGCTGATAATTCAAGGGAAAATCTGATCAGAAATTAAATAAACCGACTTCAGGATGATCGGGTACTGCTTTGCGGCAGCGCTTTGGTATTTTCTTTTCCCTGAAGTTATGGGGGTATCAACATGATTCATTTACTAAACCTTAAAGACCACGACAGTTCATTTATCAACCAGATTCTTGACAAAGCATCAGTGATTAAACGCGACCCATTAAAATACGCAGAGATACTTAAATCAAAACGTATGTATATGCTTTTTCAAAAGACATCCACGCGAACTGCGCTTTCTTTCGGCTTAGGTATGGTTGAACTCGGCGGTGTTTATTTCTATCAGAACTGGTGTGACAGCAATTTCGCAATCGGTGAGATTCAGGATGAAGTCCGGTATGTCGGAAGAAATGTTGATATAATCGTAGCACGCCTCAAGCTCAACGAAGATATTAGCACAATGGCAAAGTATTCAACTGTACCGGTTATTAACGGATGCTGTAACAAGTACCACCCCTGCCAGGCGCTTGCCGATTTGCTTACAGTCAAAGAGCTGTTCGGTACTCTGAAAGTAAAGATGCTCTATATCGGTGTCCGCAACAATGTTCTCAATTCGCTCATGGAATCATTACCGCGTGTGGGAGGACATCTTTATGCGCTTACTCCGATAATCAACGGGCCATCACATGACCAGGAACTACTTGATATGGCAACAGCTACCGGAAACTTCACTGATATTGACAGTTCAATATCACATACTGAGCTTAAAAAGCTTGTTGCAAGTGTTGATATTGTCTACGTTGATAGCTGGGTAGACATGGAATTTTTCAATGATAAATCGTTTGAATCGTTAAAAAACGAACGTATCTCGCGCATGATGCCATTCCAGATCAACAGTGATCTTCTTGCCGGAAGCAAAGCAATCGTAATGCACGATATGCCGATTCATCCGACCTACGAGATTACCCGTGATGTTGTCGAGAAGAACATTGATGTAATTCTACAGCAGGCGGAAAACAGACGTCATGCCCAGAATGGTATTCTGGCTACGTTGCTGAAATGACAGGTATGCAGGGACAAGGCGCATGCATTGTCCCTACCGGATCAAACGATATCGGTATCCATAATAAATAATCGATACCGAAATTCGGAAAAATCAAACATTACTCAAGCCCGAGCCCCTCATCGAAACCCAGCATAAGATTCATATTCTGAACTGCAGCACCAGACGCACCTTTTCCGAGATTGTCAAGCCTTGACACAAGCATAATCTGATCATCATGACCAAAAACAAATACCTGGTTCAGATTTGTACCATTGACACCCTGCGGATCAAGAAATCCACCATCAAGCTGCGTATCATCATTGAACTGCATCACCTTTACAAAACGTTCACCGGCATAATACTCATTGTAAAAATCACCCAGATACTCCGGTGTAACATTATTTACATTGCAAAGATATGGCAGCAGCGGAACCATCACGAGCATTCCCTTATAATAATTACCCACCGATGGCGAAAATACTGGCGATCTGTCCAGCAGTCCATGAATTTTCATCTCAGGGGCGTGTTTGTGTTTTAATCCAAATGCATACGGTCTTGCCATCAGATGGTTGTGCGGTGCGCCGGGTGCCTCATAGGTTGCGATCAGTTTTTTACCCCCACCGCTATACCCGCTGAATGCATGGCACGTAAACGGGTAACTTGAACTGATAATGCCTTTTTCAACAAGCGGCCTTACAAGCAGCACAAAACCGGTCGGATAACATCCCGGATTTGATACCCGCTTAGCATTACTGATCTTTTCCCGCTGCCCTTTGCACATTTCCGGTAACCCGTACACCCAATCCGGATCGGTTCTAAATGCCGTACTTGCATCAATCAGCCGTGTTTTTGGATTTGTGGTCATTGCAGCAGCCTCTTTTGATGCAGCGTCAGGAAGACACAGGAATGCCACATCTGCTTCATTAAGAATGCGTTGCCGCTCTGATAAGTCTTTCCGTTTATCAGGATTAATCTTTAAGATCTCAATATTGGAATGTTTTTCTAACCGTTCATTAATCTGCAGCCCGGTTGTTCCCTCCTGACCATCAACATACACCTTAAACATGGCTTATCCTTTCAGGTGATAAACATATCGCTTATTTCTGAATAATCTCACGTTTCGATTATTCTAAACCCACAATTACTTCGTTATGCATTGCGTAACTCCGGAATTGTGGCTCATAAAATAGATTTTTATCTGCCAGATGTTAAAATAGATCGTAAACAACCATATTTGTTGCGAATTGATACAAAATTTGATGATTTTAACGAATTTTTATGTTATTTCCATATCATAAAGCTATTTTAGATAGTTATATATGTGTGTATTTTGGGATGATGAGATCGGTGTAATGGTAAACAAATAGTGGTATATTCAGTGCACATTTAAACAAATCAACAAATTGAACATACTACTTAGTATTGTACGCTCTCAGAAAATAAGGAATTGTAGTGACAAAAAACCTTCTGGATTCAATACAGAGTCCTGTTGATCTACGGGCATTATCTCCGGATAAACTGCCAAAAGTTGCATCCGAAATCCGTGAACTGATGATAGATGTTGTCAGTAAATGTGGTGGTCACCTTGCTCCAAGTCTTGGTACCGTAGAGCTTACACTTGCATTACATTATGTATTTAACACACCAACCGATAAACTGGTCTGGGATGTGGGACATCAGGCATATACTCACAAAATCCTGACCGGTCGAAAAGATGTATTTCATACTTTGCGTCAGTATGGTGGTATCAGTGGATTTCCCCGTGTTTCTGAAAGTGAATACGACACGTTGTCGGTCGGTCACGCATCGACATCAATAAGTGGTGCGTTGGGCATGGCAATGGGCAGGGATATCAATCATGAGAACCATTCTGTAGTTGCAATTATTGGTGATGGTTCTTTAAGTGGCGGCCTTGCACTTGAGGGTCTTAACAATACCGGTTCCAGTGCCACAAACATGACCATTATTTTAAATGATAATGAGATGTCGATTTCAAAAAATGTTGGAGCATTATCGCGATATCTCACACGGGTATTAACCGATAAGCGTTACAACAAGATCAAAACCGAGATCTGGGACCGCCTCGGAACAACCGGTGTTGGAAAAGGTATCAGAAGCCTTGTCAGCAGCATTGACGATGTTGTCAAGTACCTTGTCATTCCAGGGAAACTATTTGAGGACATGGGGCTGCGTTACCTTGGACCTGTTGATGGTCACAATATTAACAGCATGATTGACATTTTTCAATTTGTCAATAATGCAAATGGTCCGCAGCTTGTTCATGTCATTACAAAAAAGGGAAAAGGCTACAGTTTCGCAGAAAATGATGCAACCAAGTATCACGGTGTCGGAAGCTTTACACGTGAAACCGGGGATGTCATCAAGATTGCATCACAAACCCCGACATTCAGTGATATTTTCGGAAAGACACTTGTAGAAATCGCACGCAAACGTGACGACATAGTGGCAATAACCGCTGCAATGCGTGATGGTACAAAGATGGCCGAATTCAGTAAAGAATTCCCGAATCGTTTTTTTGACGTCGGAATTGCAGAAGGACATGCAGTAACCTTTGCAGCAGGCCTGGCAACAAAAGGTTTAATACCGGTTGTTGCGCTCTATTCAACGTTCCTGCAAAGAGCTTTCGATCAGATGGTTCACGACGTGGCTCTTGACAAACATCATGTCATTTTCTGTATTGACAGAGCAGGTCTTGTTGGTGATGACGGCCCGACACATCACGGGATGTTTGATTTATCATTTGTCAGATCCATACCAGATGTTGTCATTATGGCACCGAGAAACGAAAATGAGCTTCGTCACATGTTTCATACAGCAGTAGAATGTGTTAACGGACCAGTAGTTATCCGGTATCCGCGCGGTGGTGGTGTTGGAGTACCACTTGATACTGAGCTGCGAAAGCTACCAATCGGTGTACCACAGGTTATTACTGAAGGTAATAAAATTGCGATCGTTGCCATAGGTGACTTTTTTTCCAAAGCTGAAAAAGTGAGGACCCTTCTCAAGGAAAACGGGTTATCCCCGGCACTTATTGATGCGCAGTTTGTAAAGCCTCTTGACCATACATTCTATCAGATGCTGTTTAGAGAATATCAGTATATCGTTACTCTTGAAAACAACTCGCTTGCAGGAGGTTTCGGCTCGGCGTTACTTGAGCTGGCAGAAACGCTCGAAGTTAAAACGCCCCCCATATTCATCAGGTTCGGTTTACCGGATGCATTTGTTACTCATGGAGATCTGAAATTACTTCACCAAAATAACGGTCTTGATGAAAATTCAATTGTGGAGAAAATACTACGGAGAGTCTCTTAACGTAAAGACACCTATCCTAAATCCTGCCTCGACACGCCCCCTAAATCCCCCGCAGGGGGACTTGAAGAAATAGGCTAAACAAGCTATTCTGCTCTTAAAGTCCCCCTGCGGGGGGACTACGATTTTAATCCATTCCAAAGCCTGACCGTCAGGGAGGGCTTTTTTCCTAAAATCAAAATTAACTATCACTATCAGAAATGTAACATCCTGCATCTTCTCTTTAGAACCCCTCCTTGACAGTCGGGGCTCGGATTTAATCTGAATTCTTGCATTATTGTTCAAAATTCATTTACAAATAACTCACGAGGGATGGCCACACAGGGCTTTCCTTACAGAATGTTGTGACAGCAGATTCAAACATACTGCAGGTCATATTACCCATATATTTATATGGTCAATATTGTTACACTACCCCTGCCGGTTAAAAATTCAGCACCTTGACGATCGATGCCCTTACCATATTTGCCTGGGCCATCATGGTAGCGGTCGACTGATGCTGAATAGATCTCTTTGTCGCAAGCGCCATTTCCCGTCCTGCATCAATGTCCACGATATTTGATTCTGCAGATTTTGTTGCGGTAATTTTTGTACTGACAAGATTATACTGCGCTTTTATTCCACGGGAATATGCGGAAACAGATGCAAGGTACGATCCCGCCTTGTCAAATTCCGCCTGAACACGGCCGGCTTCTGCCTCAAAATTTCCATTTCCAAGTGTCAATCCTGATACATTAGCAACCTGTGCTTCGCTGAAATCAACTGAGAAAATCTGTGACAGGTCTTTGGGATCAAGGTTTACTTTTTTAAGGGAGCCGGTAACCGATGTTTCTGCAACAAGTTTTTTACCATCATAGTAGCCGTTTTCTATCGCATTGGCGACCATGTCTCTTGTTGCATTAAATTCTGCTATGATAGCTGCCTTATCCTCAGCGGTTACATTTTCTTTATAGTATTCATCAACAAGTATCCGCATTTGGTTCATGCCATCAAACACCTGCTCACCGATATGTGATGCGACATCAAGCATAGCAGATGTTTCTGCGACATCGGTTCGCACTCTGTCAAAATCGGTATATTCGCGTTTGTAATTTTTGGCGTGAAAATAATCGGTGATATTGTCAAACGGACTCTCTACCCGTTTACCTGATGCGACTCTTGTAAGAGAATCGGAAAGCTGGCTTTCCACCGTTTTAAAAAAAGCATTGAGACGCCCCGTAAGCACCGTCATTGGTGTACTGGTCAACATAAACACCTCCCTTGTGTAATCTATAACCATCCCTGGCACGTGCTGACCCTATTGCAGAGCTTCCCCAAGCCGCATTAAGGTAAACGTGTCACTGGTATTTCTCGAATGTAACATTTTTACTTTACATGTTGCGTACCTACAATCCGTAAAGTGACATCATATCACACTGCATGATATTTGCCTGAGCAATCATTGCTCCGGCAGCTTCAAGCCGAATCGACCTGTCAATAACTTCTGCTGTTACCTTAGCTTCATCAATGCCGGTAATCAGTGATTTCACGGCTTCCTTATTGTTAACAATCAGCCCTAAAAGATCTATCTGACGATCGATAATCGCATTATAGCTTTTTGATTCCGACAGATAGGTTAGAGCGTTTCCAATCTCGGTATCAATTCCGTTTGTATCAGTCATCGTTGTGACATTGAACGTGTCAATCAACGATTCGTTTGCAACAGTCGAAAATTCTATTGTCAATTGACCCTGGTTATCCGGATCAAGTGCAACAGTCTTTAAGTCCGTACCTGTCCGGGCAATCAAAGTACCATCAACATATGCATTCTGTAAAGAACCTACAACGGTATCCTTAAGCGATTCAAATCCAGCCCTGAACCCGGCGAGTTTTACCGGATTGTTATTTCCCGCAGCCTCACTGATATAGTCATCAGCGATTTTTTTCATTTTCAGCAGATCTTTATAAATGCGACTTCCGCTATCAACGGCTGCAGAGGTTATCGTTTTTGCGTCTGCCAGTCTAATCCTGACTTCCTCATAACCCTTTATGTCAATTTCAAGATTTACTTTCTGAGTGTATGCACGAATGTCTTCCTGCGCTGACTGGAATTTTTTACCGGATGCAAGTTTTCCTATGGCGTCTGACAGAGCAATTGTTGAATCTCTGTAAATACCGGATAAACCGGCCATTATTTGAGTGTTGTTACCTATCATACGCACCAGCCGTTTCCATATCAGGATGTACGCAATGACATCCTGATAAAGAACAGGACTTTACACAGGAAATGATACGGACAAACCGGTTGTCCGTATGTCAATTTCCGGAAAAGTTCTATTAGTAGAGTTTCATTACTACCTGTCGGGACATATTTGCCTGAGAAAGCATCGACATGGCAGCCTGTTGACGGACATTCTGATCGAGCATCTTTGACATTTCTGATGCTTCGTCGATGTCGGTTATGAGGGATCTTACAGCTTCTTTGCTGTTAACGATTGTTTTATTAAGGCTTATCTGATTGTCAATCATGTCATTGAAACCCTTAGCCTGAGACATAAAATTAAGTGCGTTTGTAGTTTCTGTGTCTAATGCAGTTGTAGCAGTTGTTACAGAACCGGCATCCGTTAAAGTAAGTCCAACAATAGCACTTCTATCTACTTCGTTTGTGGTAAGATCTAATGCCAGTGTACTACCATTTGGATCCATTGTAACATTTTGTTTATATGTATTGATACTATTACCATCGACTTTTGCATTATCAAGAGCTGTAATAACAGTGTCTCTTAGTGATTTGAATTCAGCAGCATACTCCGCCTGTTCCTGAGTATTGCCAGCAGTTAACGCGGCATCAAATTTTTCCGCAATTTCAGACATTTTTGTAAGATTTTCATATACTTTACTACTGACTTCAACAGCAGCTTTTGTCACTGTTTTTGCATCAGTTAATTTTTGTTCTACCTCATTATAACCTTTAATTTGATTTGTAAGGTTATTAGCACGAGAGTACGAAATCAAATCTTCTCCGGCATTCTGAAATTTTTTGCCAGAGGCAATTTTTGCAAGTGTGTCTGATAACTGATTGTTACCCTGATTGTAAATGTTAGCTATTGAAGAAGTTGCGACGTTAACTCCACCGATCATACGATCCTCCCTTGTGTAATTTATGACATCCGTATCTTCGTCACCCTTCAGAGCTTCCCAATTCATCCGGGTAACTATCGATTTTCGTTTTTTTCGGTTTGGTCTTTGTGCACGGTTCAAACCCTAATAAACTTATCGACAGGTTTAGAAAAAACTTTAGCAGTTTTTTGTATTATTTTTGTTTTAATTGTAATTGTTGCGTAACATGTTGTTTTTGTTGATTGTATGATCTACTCAATTTGACTGGCATCCTTACGGTAATTTATTGATCATATAA
>CAYMGX010000166.1:0-7832 GCA_964390065.1 uncultured Fibrobacter sp.
GCCTCATAACAGTCAGAAATTACTTTTTTTGTAACAAATCTAATTTCAATGTTTTATAAGAATAATTAATTGTTGCATTACATATTGTTGAGTTTACCATAAATACACTGGTGAGTCAATTAGTAAAAAGACAGTGAGAACGGCACTTGACATAGTATTAGATGTAATCTACTTTTATTATGATTGCATTAGTGATCTATAAAAAGACATTTCAAACCACTTCCTGTTACAAGGAAAAATGTAATGAAAACAAAAACTGTTGATAGTGTTACTGTCATATGTGCAACCGAGAAGTTAACAGTTCCGGAAATTGGAAAATGGAGTAAGCTTATATCACCTCTGATTGATGCCAAAGTTGAAAAATACAATCTTCAAAAAAACGGTCCCTGGATCTTCATATCGTTTGGTCGGGATGGAAATATTGCGACAAAATGTAAAGTTGATTTTTGTCTTCCAATCAAGAACTGTGCCGGATATAAAGGGGCATTAAAAATAATGACATTAGCACCTTTTTGCTGTGCATATATCGAATATAAGGGTAATATGTCCGCGAAAATGCTTGGTGGACTGGGGTACGACCCTCTTGTTCAAAGTATCAGGGAATCAGGAAAAAAATTTACTGGTGAGAGTAGGGAAGTCTATACAAAATGGATCTCAAACAGGTCAAAAGACAATGAGTTTGAAATCCAGTTTGGGATCATTTAAGTAGTGATGCGTTCGAGTCTACAGGTGCGATACGTTTATACGACCGGTCTCCGAGCGAAGTCGAGGAGGCTGGTCGTAATTATTGACATTAAGGATCAAAATCCATATTCACACCCCCTCTACATGATAATGGAGAGGGGACCGGGGGGGTGAGGCATTCTTTTCATTCCACGATCAACCAAAAATTCTGTCCACTACGCCACTATATCCATCAACGGTCGACTGTTTTTGCACTGATTTGAGTACCCTGTGAGGATCATCAAAGAGATTCGCGATGTAGGCCCAGAGTTCTTTCATTTTACCGAGAAGGTGTGCTGGTCCGCATAAACGTTCACGACTGCGGGTGAATATTTCATCATGGAAAGATCTCACTACTGCAAGGTCACGTTTGACTAAAGCTCCAGTTCGTAATTCCTCAAGCATAAACGGATCCTGTGTAACCCCGCGACCAAGCATCCATCGATTGACAGTATCAAAACGGCGATGATAGGTATCAAAATCCTTCTTTGACCATATATCACCATTGTAACAAATTATATGCTTCAAACAGCGGTAGTACTTATCAAATGCATCAAGGTCCACGGTGCCATCATACATCTGTGCTCCAGTTCTGGGGTGTATCGTGATTTCATGAATCGGATACTTGTTAAGTACTGGAATCACCAGACTAAACTCATCAGAAGACTCCAGGCCAAGCCGGACCTTTACAGAAAAAGGTTGCTTTATTGATGAATATATTCTTGAAAGTATTGCATCGATGAAATCAGGGTAGGGAAGCATTCCTGATCCCCGTTTTTTCCGGGTGATCTGCGGATGAGGACATCCCATGTTGAGATTAACAGAGGTGTAACCCATACTGTAAAGATGGCAGGCAAGCATGATAATATCATCCGCGTTGTTGCCGATTATCTGCGGGATAACACGTGACGGGTCGTTGTGTTCGAGGGCAATATCCTTTATATGTGATGGATTAACGACGATACCTTTGACTGTCGGTATAAACGGTGTCAGAAGATAATCAAAACGCCCGAAATGGGTTTCAAACGCGTTCCTGAAAATGTAATCGGTAACACCTCGTAAAGGGGCCAGATAGAAAATGTTCCTGCTCATGTAATAGGCTTATTCTCTTAAATGGTATCAGGTTATACAGCCTGTGCGCCAGAATGTATTACGGTGAAACCTTATTTAATAAAGGTATTCTCATCAAGTTCACGAAACGCCAGATTCAGCTCTTCCTGTGTATTCATAACAATAGGCCCCCCCCATGCAATCGGTTCCTGAAGCGGTTTTCCTGACATAAGAAGAAAACGTACAGGGTTTGATGATGTCACCGCCTTAAACATGGAGCCGTGATTGAAAAGTACGACATGTTTCTCTGCAACACTTTCAGAATCACCAAACACAGCATCACCCTCAATGATATACACAAACAATGTATGGCCGGGATCTGTTTCAAATTCGAATATTGCATTACTGTCAAGTTCAATATCCAGATATAACGCCTTGACATAGTCGCCATCAATCGCACCGTTTACACCATTCCATGACCCGCAGATAATATGTACTTTGCCTCTGTCAATATCAACAACCGGAATATCATCCTTTACAATTGGCCGATAGGCTGGTTTTGCCATTTTATCTTTTGCAGGAAGATTGAGCCAGAGTTGCGCACCAAGCATTCTTTTTGATGCTTTTGGCATCTCCTGATGAATGATACCTGAGCCTGCAGTCATCCACTGGCAATCACCTGGACTGATAACACCACTGTTTCCCATACTATCACCATGCTCAAAAGTGCCATCAATAAGATAGGTTATTGTTTCTATCCCCCGATGTGGATGCCAGGGAAATCCTTTTACATAATCGGACGGATTCGTTGAATCGAATGCATCAAGCATAAGAAACGGATCAAATTCTTTTGTATCATGATAACCGATTTCGCGAACAAGCTTAACGCCGGCACCATCAACAGCGTTTTGACCGGTAATTATTTTACGAATTGAACGGATTACTTTATCTTTCATAGGTTTACACTCCAGGATTGACGCAGCCCGCAGATCGTTGTAACCGGGAATTGCATTACACGTTCGGGAGCTTCATCATTGATCGTTTAATGTATATAATTCATACTGTAGTATAGATTAGTGCAATTTGAAAGTCAAACTACAAAATCGTACTGATAAATCAATGAATTAAGGTTGAGATGTAGTTGATGTTGAGATGGGCAGGAAAAACGCCTGAAGAAACCTGCGGTAGCGTGTCTCATTTATAAAACGCGAAACATCAATCCGTGCAATATATGCATTCGCCACCCCAGCCCAAAGCAGCCAGACCTCTCCCGCAGGAGAGAGGTCTCTTGAGCGGGTTTAAATAAATACACTCTACATTAGTCAATTTCCCTACGGGAGTATTCACCCCATGGTGTGTACTTTACATCTTTGTAAACAAGTGATTCATTTCCTGCATAATAGACATAGCCGTTAACGTTGTTAGTTTTAATTGCATCTTTAAAAGAATTGATTCCTTTTGTAAATTCTGTTGATGGTGTCTGTGAAGACTTGATTTCTATTGCTGATATTATATCCGGTGAATCGCAAATAAGATCGACTTCATTATCCTTTGTATCACGGTAAAAATACAGATTCGATTTTCTGCCATTGTTAAAACGGGCCTTTAAAAATTCTGTAATAACCAGGTTTTCAAACAATGAACCCCTTAACGGATAATTTACAAGTTGCGACTGCAGCTCTATGCCATTCAGATACGCTGCCAGACCGACATCGTAAAAAAATATTTTCGGGCTTTTTATCAACCGTTTACTGATATTAGAATGATAGGGCTGTAACAGATAGATGATATAACTTGCCTCAAGTACCGAAAGCCAGTTTTTAAGGGTTGTCCCTGTTACACCCGTATCATTTGTTAAAGAATTAATATTTACAAGTGAACCTACCCGACCGGCTAAAAGCCTTAGAAAACGTTCAAATGCCGACAGATTGGAGATATTGATTGCCTGTCGCAAATCCCGCTCAATATATGTTTCAAGATATATTCCATAATAATCTGTTGGATTCAGATTATCCTGATAGATGCGAGGGTAAAATCCATTATACAAATATGTATCAGGGGAACTCACGGCCGATTCTGCAGATAATTCCTCTAACGACAATGGCAGTAGTTTCAATAAACCGCTGCGACCGGCGAGTGATTGACTTACACTGCTCATTAATTCAAACTGATGACTTCCGGTAAGGATAAATCTTCCTTTTTGGGGATTCTGATCAACAATGGGCTGAATGTATGATGTTAATTCGGGTACACGTTGAATTTCATCGATTATTACCCCATTCTCTCCGATACCATTAAAAAATCCCCTCGGATCCTCTTTTGCAAATGCACGGGTAACCGGATCTTCAAGGTTTATATATCGTTTTTGAGGAAATAATGTTCTGCAAAGCGTTGTTTTCCCGGACTGACGCGGCCCGGTTATCGTTACAACGGGAAATTGATTTGCAAGTTCAAGTGTTTTATTTGAGATTGTTCGATGTATGTATTTCATAGAGTAATTATAAATCGGTGCAATTTCAAAGTCAAACTTTAAAATCGCACCAGTAGCAACGGTATACCAGATTTTATTATTTTGTTGTTCGTGCTATAAATAAATGTTCTCAATTAATATACTAACGCGCTGGCCTCAATGTTGGATCTTCAAGTTCTCATGCAGCCATAATCAATGGCAATAGCATTGGCCCTGATTCACTCCGAAAAGTATATTATTTGTTCTACAAATTGTTTAACTGTTAAATTATAGGAATTTTATGGAATGGCAGTCTTCAATTGTTCCCGGATATTCGCCTGAAGGTAAACCGATCATTTCTGTTATCGCAAAACGTACCTATCTTATATCACAAAATAGAGTAGTTATTGCTGATGACCAGATTTCAATTCAAAGCAGCGATATTCCATCGGACCCGCAAAATCCGATGAATTGCGAGATGCTGTACGAAAGCGATGCTGTTGCCTATAAACTTAAAACGGACGTTGTCGTACTATGTAAAGCCCATGCTCCAAATGGTAAACCAGTCCGCATGCTGGAAACTGCGGTGAGTATCGGGCCACTGGTAAAAAAAATACTTGCGTTTGGCAACCGGAAAATCGAAAACAGATTCATGAAAGGGCTTACGTTTACCGACCCGGAACCGTTTACGTCGATTGATATCTCCTACTCAAATGCATTTGGCGGAAGAGCTGTTATGCGTGATGGCAGCATCGTACCTTACCCGCCCAATCCGCTTGGTAAAGGGTTTCATTTCAAGGGAACGCTTGAAGATGCAGATCAGATTCAGGTTCCCAACTGTGAAGATATCGACTCACAGCTTCAACCAGAACATCTTTTGATCACAAAATACGAAGAATGGAAAAATCTCCCCGTACCGGCATCCTATGGCTGGACACGCCAGTTTTTCTTCCCGCGTTATACCTACGCCGGCATTATTCCCGAAATGCTCAGCGGAACAACGGAAAAAGCCCTGGACTTAAACACGAATACGCCAAAAATGGATTTCCGTTTTTATCAGGGTGCATCAGAGGGAATGGGTGCGTTTTTACTAAACGGGAATGAACCGGTAAAACTTATCGGGATGGACCCGGAGTATCCGGTGTTTGAGTTTAAACTCCCGGGAGATGTTCCGAACATGTCACTGTGCATTGGTGAAGAAAAAATTCCTTTGCAACCGCAGCTTCAGACGGTGTTTATTGACAAGGAGAGTGGGGGAATGATCCTCGTATGGAGAGGCTTTAAAGAGGGATCCCTAATGAATTTTGCTGAACGGGGAAGAGTTCTAAGCAGTCTGGTGGAATGATGTTATTACAATAGTTTACAATTGGTATTTTCGATTCTATAAACATATCCATAATAGACTCGTCAGGAGAATTTGTGGGTGGGAAAACAAGTTTGAATAACTTTGTATTGTGATTCTTTAATGGTTATAATTTAAATTATTCTTTTTTGTCCCAGAGGGACAGTATATTTATAGAAAATGTACAATAAATAAAAACCATTGTCCCGTAGGGACAATATGTAAATAGGCTCTTAAATTGCATGGCAACTACATTCACACAGATCTATCCTGTGTAATGTACAATAAATATATCGTCCCTATGGGACTCGGATTGTTTTTGTTACCATGCATTCTATAAATATTTGATCCCGATGGGATCAGGAAAAAATAGATTTTTGTTATTTATGTACTATACCTATTGACATATGAATTTTTTAGCAGTCTAATTTTTACAATTGAACTGGAAACACTATGAAAAAAAATCTGCAACTACATCTAACAATATTGTGCTGCATTGTATTTCTCCCGGGCTGCTGGAAAACTATCGGCAAAGTTGACATGAGTAAAGTTATTACTATTGAAGAACTGAATGCAAAAAAACATGAACTTGTCGGGAAAGTGATTACGTTACAGATTGATACTATATATGCATTTTCCTATGGTAGAACCTCTTTTTTTCGTGACCTGACACTCACATCTGCTAATTTTTCAACATCCCTTGACAAAAATGATATCATTCGCCAGACCAGACTTGACAGTTTGCGCAAGTCATCTAAACCATGCACAGATATATGGAATGGTTCCACTGATATTAAATTACTGCTTGATTATACTAAAGCAAAAGATGCATTTCCATGGATTTCGTTTAACAAACGCACTCCAGATTTGACAAACGAAAGTATATTTAGAAATACTATTCAGTATAGTCCATCCCGCTTTATTTCGGGTATACTTGTTGGAGGTTTATTGTCTTGTGATGGAGAAGATACGCTGGTAACAAATGGTCAGGGCGGATGGGCCGAAAACATTTTCTTTCCAGATACAATTAAAAATTTCAGGTGGTGTACACCTACAACAATTTATTCCTGTGAACACCAGTATTACCTCATCCCGTTGGGAATAAAATACAAGTCGGGACATCTTGAAATGAAAAAAATTATAAGTATCCCTAACAACTAATTTACACAATAGCAAGCTTTGTAGTTAGCAGTATATTTTTCAATAAGCCCCTGTTGCAACTCAGGGGCTTACACGAATACTTTTATCTATATTGACACCTTTTATTCATTCGTTTACCAGATAATTCTTATAAAGAAAGGGTCGTTGACTTTCTAACCAATAACGTTTCTGAATAATTCTTATGTACAGCAGCATTTCCCTCAAATGTCAATGGATACTGACATGGAAGATCGGTGTAAACTCTGAACGCGAACTCCCAGTATTCATCATTCTTTTCGTCAACACGTTTATAGGTATTTAATGCACTTAATGGAACAATTGCAAGAAATTCCCCGATTTTTTGAGGATAAGCCCGTCCATGAAATCCTTTTCCATTGATAACAGAGATTTCCTGCGCATCAAATTCTTTACCATTATTGATTTCAAAAAACTTTACCGGTAAACATTGGTCATTTGTATTCAAATTGTCAATCCCAAACCGTAGAGCTACTGTTTCATAAGGATTTGCATGAGTAATCTTCTGCCCAAGGTCCGCAACAGATTTTGGCGCAGCAATCCATCTGGCATTTTTAATTACCGGTTTTTTGATGGTTAGAGGTGTATCTGATTTCATGCAAAATTGATCTAAATCCCCGCCATTCCACTTTACTTCTATAGTACCAGTTACATCTTTTTTTTGTACAGTTTCACAAAAGGTGATAAATTCGGCATCAGTTGTCAATTTTGATTGAGAAAAAGGTAGTGTTGCTTCAATCTTAAGTATTGCTTTTTCAGTTGACACATAACCCAACTTTGCTACTCCGTTCAGTTCAATCGATGCTGGCACTATACCCTGATTTAGTTTTTTGTATTCATAGTTAAAAAAGACCGAAAAACCATTTACCTTGCTATCAAGTTGTGGTGGATTTACTTCATCAACAATGTATACACCAGTAACGGTAAGAACAATAGGAGATCCAATATAACTACTTGGGTGTTTACCAGAGTCCAAACTTAATAATTTAGTTTTTTCATTTTTTTTCAACGATATTGGTTTAAAAGGGTGGTATTCAACACCCTTGAAAAAGTCACCCTCGATGGTCATGCCTTTCGGGAAAAGCATCGCTG
>CAYMGX010000167.1:0-7737 GCA_964390065.1 uncultured Fibrobacter sp.
TCCTATTATTTGATTAAGCTCAATGACAGCTTCATCTGACATAATATCATTGCGTATATTGGTCAATTCTGTTTTAATCGTGACATTGTCGGTTAACCTGTACCCTAAACAAAACAATAACGCTGATACTCCATCTTTGGATACCATCAGATCTGATGCGTCAGCCTGGTTACTGAAACCGGCTGAAGCATAGAACTTTTCCAGAAAATCGTACATTACATTGACATACCAAAATGACTTTGTTAAATCGGTTCCAATAGTCTGAACTGCATTTGGTCCCATGATTCCTGCAGGAATCGTTGTACCCGATACTATTCTGTCAAGATTTGCCTTCTCCTTATCGCTCGGCATTTCTTTTATAAGTATATACTCACCTTCAACAGTTAATCCGTGTCCGGTATATGACAGGTCAATCCCTAATCGTGCTCTCGGAATTTCACCAAGTTTAGGGATTGCCGGGATTGCCGGGGCTCCAGGTGGAAGATGAGAATTAATGATTTCGAATTGAGCATTTTGATCTGCAACACTGGTATTTATAACATCATTTCGTGCATAGTCATATGTTCCTGATACACCAAATTTAATTCCACTCGTCCGCATACCAACCCGTCCACCTACCAGTTTAAAATTTGTTGTATCATCTCCAGGTAATGTCAAAGTACCACTACCCTTTACCTCAGTTTCAAGAAACTCGCTATTTCCACCAAAGATGGCATAATCTAATTTTGCCTCATTAATAGGCTGAGTACCAAAAATTTGCATCATTGCATGTTCCGGTGCCCACCTGTTTAATGCGAGGGATTCCTGAAATGATGTTTCATAGACAATCGGTCTGACAATATAGGGGAACAACGGAAATTTAGTTTTAATTTCATTGAAACTATTAAATGTCGGTAATAATTTTCCGACTTTAATATTTAATTGACGATATGGGCTGAACTTAATCCATAATTCATCCAGCGCCATGCTTCCCCATGATTTCGATGTGCTATAATTTCCATTGAACTGTATATCGGCAAGCATTGTGATTTTTGGCGATAACGTCTTCTGGAAAAAAAGATCAAACTCCTGAACTGAAAAGGTCGTTTTTGGTCTGACATTATCATCAGCAAGATCTTTATTACCTGTGAGCGTTATTTGAGCGTACCCAAAAATATCCACCCCTTCTGCCCGAATATTTCCGGATGAAAACAATAGTAGTCCAAACACGAGACCAGCACAGCGTAACACTAAATGCTTCATAAACGCACCTTTTTTAAAAGTGAAAAATTATTAACCACAACAATGAATTCAATTTTAGAATTGAATTTGTTTCAAGTCAATAAAAATCAATAAATATGGTAAACATTTATGATGCATGATTAATATCTTGTAATACTACCAAACCAGATTATTACCTGATTTAATCCTTATTACTGGGGTAACTGAATATGACTCATATCATATTCGATTGCAAAAACAAACAGGTAAAACAAAAGGGTTTTTGATAATTGTGGAAAGTGGTCAATTAACTAAAAAACAAACTACTTATCATCATGTTTGTTCTTTGATGCCGAATCTGTAAATATATTCTCTAAAATCAACCTTGCTTCCTCCTCTTTCTCTTTCTCAACCATTATTTTGGATACCGTAATTGGATTTCCAAATCCACTTGCCGCAACCAGGTTTTGAGTAAATTCATTGGTAATATTAAACCGGATATTAGCGCTTTCCAAAACACCTCTGGCAAGAGCTATGTCGTAAAGCTCCGATGTTTCGGCAATGGAAACCATTTCGGCATACTCATATTCAACAGGCTTTTTTTCATGTTTTTCTTCAGGAAGTGGATCTAATTTGTCAACCAAATCCTTGTTGCACTTTTTGCAATGTATAAATCCATCTCTGAATTCGCTTTTACAGTTGGGGCAAAACATGGTAATTTCCTTTCTGCATGTGTGTGGCCTATTTAACCGAAGTAACCAGATCTGGACAAAAAAGATTTCTTCAAGGCGATTGAATCATTTCAAATGCTGCCAGTCACTCCTTACTTGTCATCTGTTACTATCCTCAATCCCGAACAACCTCAATATTCGCGCCAAGGTTCCTGAAATCCTCAACAAAAGAAGGATACGTAACATCCGCTGCCTCTGCAGTTTCAATAACCGTTTCCCCTTTTGCAATCATTCCCGCAAGCGCAAGCGACATTACCACCCGGTGATCATCATGACCATGTACCACAGCACCATGAAGGCTGCTTTGCCTGATAACAAGTCCATCGGGACGTTCAGTGATATCTGCTCCCATTTTACAAAGTTCTTCCCGCATAACGGTGATACGGTCAGTTTCCTTGATACGTGCCTGGGCGACATTTACAATTGATGTCGTTCCTTCTGATGCGCACGCGAGTACTGACAATGCAGGAAGTGCGTCGGGCATTGCATTCAGATCGATCTCTTTTCCGTAAAGTTTACTATCACCTTTGATCACAGTACTGTTTTGAGTAATAATAACATCTGCACCAGCATGTTTAATGACATCAAAAACACCTTTGTCACCCTGCGGGTCAGTGAAATCAATACCCTGAAGTGTTACTTCTTTGCCGCATACTGCAGCGGCTGCCGCAGAGAATGTCGCCGATGAAAAATCACCAGGAATATCCATATCAAATGGTTTGTATGACTGATTTCCATAAATATGAAAGCGTGAGTAATCGCTTGTGTATTCGAATTTAATGCCCTGCTTTTTCAACCACCAGATAGTCATTTCGATGTACGGTTGTTCATGAATGTTGTATACTGTAAAGGTGGTGTCTCCAGTTTTAACAAGTGGGCATGACAGGAGCAGGCTTGATACAAACTGTGACGATATGCCATCAACGGTAGTTGTACCGCCTTTGATTGGTCCCTGAATAGTAAATGGTAAATCTTTTGGATCACCTTCAAGCGTGTAACTAACGCCAAGTCCTTTAAGTGCCTGTAATACAGGACGGAACGGTCTTGACCGAAGTGAACTGTCGCCATTAAAACGGCGGAATTTACTTCCGAGCGCTGCTGCAGATGAAAACAGATTTGTTCCGGTACCGCTGTTACCCATATCAAAAAATTCATCACCGCTGTTGAAATTGCCCCCCACACCTTTTACTTTAAGAATATCATCATTGAAATCAATGATTGCCCCAAGACTTTTTGCCGCTCCAATTGCTGATGCACCATCCCCTTTAAGTAAAGGTCTTCTGATTACTGATTCGCCATCAGCAAGCGTTGCGATTAAAAGTGCACGTATGGTGTGCGACTTTGACGGAGGAATGGATATTGTGCCGGAAAGCATTGATGGTTTTACGATCCATTTCATAGCGTGTTAATAAACCTTTCTATTTCTTTTAATAACTTTATAATTCATCTGTATGTGATTAATCAATCTATAATTCATCAGCGGATCATTGAAACTACTCAACCATTTTTCTGAAATCGTCAAGTTTCAGTATGTCATCAGTGATCTCAATGCCGGTCCAGAGTTTAAATGATTCCAGTGCCTGAAAGAAAAGCATCGGTAATCCGTTTTGTATAGTACACCCTTTACTTTCAGCCTCAGCAAGAAATCGTGTCTTTGACGGATTATAGATTACATCAACGACTTTCATCTGCTTCTTAAAAAAAGATTTGTCAATCGGGGTCGTTTGGGTATCAGGATACATACCTGCACTGGTAGTATTGACAAGCAGTGTACACTCCTGCATCACCTCGTTAAAGAGCGGATCTGCAAAAGAACAGGATATAACACTCTGCCCTGTTGACATCCTAATAGTTTCTGCGAGCATTTTTGCTTTTTCGCTGTTGCGACCGGCAATTGCAATGGAGCTGACATTGTCTTCAAGTGTCAAAGCAGTTGCGATTGTTCGTGCTGTACCGCCATTGCCAAGAATTACTACTTTACTCCCGGCAAGTTCTGCATTAATTAGTTGTAAACCGCGTTTAAACCCGGCATAATCAGTTGTTGTACCATTGAGAACACCATTTTTAACATAAAGTGTGTTTACCGTGCCGGTTTTTTTTGACAGATCGCTAACGTGGTCACAATAGTTGACGACATGTTCTTTATGAGGAATAGTAACATTCCCTCCTGTAAATCCACAGGAACGCATAGTGTAAATCATCGAATGTAATGATTGTGGTGGTACATTCACCGGTATATACACAAGATTAAGATCAAGCTTCTGAATAAGATGGTTATGAAGCACTGGTGATTTGGACTGGCTGACAGGACTTCCGATAATACAAAGAAGCCCCGTATTTCCCTTTATGGACAAAATGTTTGTATTCATTGTGCGGGATCGCTCAGAAATGCTTTGATACGATTACGCCCGCTGTTTTTTGCTCTGTAAAGTGCAACATCCGCTTCCTCGAGCATGTTCTGGGGGGAATCCATGTCGTCTCTGTAGGATGTTACTCCCAGCGATGCACTGAGCCGGCCACTCGGGAGTGACTGCTCATTGACAAAGCGATAGTCAAAAATTGCCTGTCGGATATTCTCAGCAGTTTTTATAGCAAGATTCAGTGGCTGTGATGGCAACAGAATAGTAAATTCCTCACCCCCATATCTGCTGACAGTATCATCCTGACTGCATACCGCGTGAAGAATGCGAACAGTCTCAATTAACGCAATATCACCTTGAATGTGACCATTAAGATCGTTGTAGATTTTGAAATGATCAAGATCAAGCATTATAAGAGAGAATACTTTTCCCGATGTACGGGCCTGAAGAAACAGCTTACGGAATTCATCATCAAAAAAATGACGATTATACGCTTTTGTTAAATCATCGATAATTGCGCGGCTCGCCGTATCAACATAATCATTAGCATCAATAATTTTTGGATTGATAATACGCTTTTTAATATTGGTATAATAGTCCAGTGTTGCAACATGAATACCGACATTACGTCCGAGTTTTTCGCTGATAAGGTACTTGTGCTTAAGAATTTCTTTCCAGTCCCGCTTGGCTTCATCTTCGGGAAGACGAATCTGTATCAGAGCGAAAATGAGATCGCGATAGTAGGTACCCGGTTTTTTTCCTATTGTATCAAGTAAAATTTCATCATCCTTGATATGTTCAACCAGATCACCGCTGACAATTTCAATAAGTTTGCGCGTGGTGAGATTTTTTAAATTATCAATATCTTCGAGGTTAAGATTTGTATCCTCAAGATCACCAAGATTCGCTTCATCACTGTTATAAATATTATCCATAGTTTTTTCCATAATTAATCCTTCTTTTATACATAATATAAATACGGCCCTACCCTGAGTAAATGACCATGCTTATATAACTGATTGTAAAAAAGAACTGTACTGTAGATAAAAAAACTTGCATTTCCACTCGAAATGTTTTATTATTACTGTAATGGATACAGTAACACTTAAACAGATACTACCAAAGATCGGACGAATTCTTAAGGTTTTTCGGGAAAAAACCGGTAAGAATCAGGGTGATGTAGCTGCGGATGCCGGGATCTCGGTAAGTATGCTCAGCCAGATCGAGCGTGGACAGGTATCTGCGTCGATAGAAACACTCATTGCAGTTTGTGCTGCGGTAGGTATGGAGCCGTCCGAGCTTTTTAAACTGGTTACCGGAGATAAGCCGGTCAGGATTCATAATAGTAGTGAGCGGTTGAAAACTGAAGTTGGCGGGATACGGTATGAGCAGCTTATGACCAGTAATCATGGTACCTATCAGGCTGAGATGTTTTTACTGGATGTACTACCGGGGTGTAAAACAGCGCTGAGCAGTGATGGTCATGATGGTGTCGAGATGGGATTTGTCTTACAGGGATGCGCAGAGTTGACTGTTGATAATGCAGTATATTCTGTAAAAAATGGTGATAGTATCTGGTTTAATTCCAACAGGCCGCATCAGTTGTATAACAACGGAAAAGAGCTGTTCAGGGCGGTTTGGAGCATTTCACCGCCTCATGTTGACTATTTGGGAAATTCAGATCCGGAGCGGTCTGATTTGATGTCATGATAGTTGTAAATTAGTAAAACAATAAACGAAAGGATAGATATGGGTAAAACGATTACGGAAAAAATATTCGCGGCCCATAAGGTTGATGAGCCGTTTACAGGCACTCATGTGTTATCGCTTGATGTTGTTATGTGTCATGAGATAACAACACCGATTGCGATTGCCGATCTTGTATGGCGCAAAAAAGATCGCGTCTTTGATGCATCAAAAATAAAAGCAGTGATTGACCATGTAACACCAGCTAAAGATTCTCAGAGTGCAATGCAGGGAAAGATCATGCGTGAATGGGCGGATCGCCACAATATCAAGGATTTCTTTGATATCGGACAGAATGGTGTATGCCATGCGATATTTCCTGAAAAAGGCTTTATCCGTCCGGGATATACTGTCATAATGGGTGATAGCCATACCTGTACACATGGTGCATTTGGTGCTTTCGCAGCAGGTGTGGGTACAACGGATCTTGAAGTTGGTATCCTTAAAGGTGTTTGTGCATTTCGTCAGCCAAAAAGCATTCTTGTCAATATTACCGGTAAAGTTCCTTTTGGCGTATATGCAAAAGATATAATGCTCGAGATTATTCGTCAATTGACCATGAATGGTGCAACTGATCATGTTATAGAGTTCAGGGGTCCTGTTGTTGATACTATGACAATGGAAGAACGCATGACACTTTGCAATATGGCAATTGAAGCCGGTGGGACATCGGGGCAATGCATGCCGGATCGTGTAACTGCAGAATATCTCTGGCCGTTTATTGCAGAGCAGTATAAGAATGATATGAATGCAGCAGTTGAGGATTTCAAAAAGTGGCATTCTGACCCTGATGCATTATATGCAAAGACATTGAACGTTGATGTAAGCGAACTTGAGCCGGTGACCACAATCGGTTTCAAACCGGATCAGGTGAAAAAGCTTAAAGAGGTCAACACGACGAAAATAAATCAGGTATATATCGGAAGCTGCACCAATGGTCGTATTTCGGACCTTCGCATTGCAGCATCAGTTGTAAAGGGGACGAAGCTTGCAAAAGGTGTGCGCGGTATTGTAAGTCCTGCAACACCGAAAATTTACAATATGGCACTTGACGAAGGCCTAATCAAGATATTTCTTGATGCTGGGTATTGTGTGTCAAATCCGACATGCGGCGCATGTCTCGGAATGTCAAACGGTGTGCTTGCAGAGGGTGAAGTTGCGGTTGCGACAACCAACAGAAATTTTAATGGCCGCATGGGTAAAGGCGGTATGGTTCATCTTGCAAGTCCTGCAGCAGCAGCAGCAAGCGGAATCACAGGGTTTTTAACAGATCCACGTGAGTACCTCAGGAAATAAGGAGATTAAAAAATGAAAACATTTGGTGGGCCGGTACTGTTTCTTGACAGGTCAGATATAAATACTGATGAAATCATTCCGGCAAAATATTTGACAGAAGTAAAAAAGGAAGCATTGAAACCATATTGCCTTGAGGATCTTAATCTTGCAGGATTTGATCCTAAAGGAAAGTGGCGGGGACATTGCAGGGTGATTGTAACACGCGAAAATTTCGGCTGTGGTTCATCACGTGAACATGCGCCATGGGCTCTTGAAGTAAACGAAATTACTGCGGTTATTGCAGAAAACTATGCCCGCATTTTTCGTCAGAATATGTTCAATGGCGGTATGCTTGCAATTGAACTTCCAAAGGACACGATTGCTGATATTTTCACTCTTGCATATAAAGGTGAAGTAAACTGTGA
>CAYMGX010000168.1:0-7609 GCA_964390065.1 uncultured Fibrobacter sp.
TGGAAGTGGAGTAAGCGGAACTACATATTATTACAGAGTAATTGAGGATGCAACATCAAAAGAAATTGTTGCTGCGTCAAGTACTTCAGGAACAGGCTTTACAATTCCTTATGCATCATTAGTAAGCGGGAAAATATACAAAATATGGGTATGTGCCAGACACGACGGCCATACAGAAGCTAATTACAGCGGATTCTTTATTGCTACGATTTCGAAACTCTCCAAACCAGTTTTCAACACTCCATCAAGCTCGGTTCCCTTCGGAAATGTGAATGTATCATGGGAAACCGTTACCAATGCTGAATCTTATAAAATCGCGATACGAAACACTACAACCAAGGATATGGTTCTTAACGAAACTTACACAACAATAACAGATTACACGTTGCTATCAAAGTATCTCACAGTAGGACATTCCTACCTGATATCACTGAGTGCCTATGCAAACGGTTATACAACAAGCTGGGCTGAGCTGGAATTTACTGTGGAAAAGGAAAATGTTACATTAAGATATGGTGATTTAAATAATGACGGTAATGTTGACGCTATAGATTTTGCACTATTCAGACAATATTTGTTATCATCAAAAAATGACATTCCAAATCCTCAGGCTGCAGACCTTAACGGTGATACTGAGGTAAATGCTATAGATTTTGCGATATTAAGACAATATCTTCTCGGTATGATCAATGAATTTCCTGTAAGTAAGAAAGAACTTAAACCAGCTTACGGTGACATGTACTATTTAACAGATCTTGTTGAATTTAACAAAGGAAGTGTTCAATGGGATGAAATCAACTCACTTGCTCTTGCAACAGTTAATTTCACCACAAGAAAATTCAATTTGACAGCTATTAGAGATGATAATCCATCAGAGATAAACATTTACAATAACAAAATTGTTATGACAGAAGACCTGTTTAAGAAGGAGTTTTTTACAGTATTGGAAGGTGAAGACTACCTGGAAAATGTAGCTGATTCTCATTCTAAAAGCATTGATGGTACAAATGATGTTATTGTCGACCTTAACAATTTACAAAAAACTTTTTTTTATGATCAAAATAAAAAGGTAAACAACAAAATCGTGGTTAACAAGGGTCAATTCGCATACGATTTTGATCTGGGCCTCCCGGAAGGTAAAGCTTACCTGAGAAAACTGGTAGAAAAGAAAGCAGGTAATGGGTTCGAAATAGGCTGGAACAATGAAGAACATTTTGCCTGGGTAAGCTATAATGGATTAAAAAAACTATACAAAACAGGAGACTATGGTGTAACTATACTTAATGACAGAATGGTTGTGGATGCTGATGAAATGAATTATTTGGAGTATGAACAGACTCCTGTCATTGAAGTACTTCCTGAAAATATCACCAGAAATTCCTTTTTAGTTAGAGTTGTATATCCCTTTGATGGGAAATCCGGGAATTCACTTAAAATGAGATATAGTAATGATGACACCTGGTTATCGTTCTATGACGATCGTGATATGAATCATGGAATTTATAAATTCGACAACCTGATCGCAGGTAGTGAAATTGTCATAGAGTCCCAGTGGTTGAATTCAAATGGTATATCTCAAACTATTACCAAATCTATCCGTATGCACTATAATGAACCGGTAATTTTAGCGGAACCATCAGGTCTCAATGGTATTGCAGTAACAGCTCAGTTTCCATGCAGCAATTCTCCTGAAAACGGTTTGTATATTATTTCAGGATCGGTACAGAAAAAAATTGAAAACATTAAATCTGATGGATACTACCAATTAAACGACCAGTTGACTGGGGGCAATGAATACGAAATTCAACTGAGATGGGTAACAGACAATACTCAGAAATCAAAATCTGTAAAGGTCACTGCCGGAAATAAAATTCGTATGTATAAAATTACTGATGGTTCTTTCAATGATTTCTATGAAAAAGAATTACCATCAGGTGATGATTGGGTGGAAGGAAATCATGAAGTTTCATTGTTTAGAATAATCGATGGACAGGAAAAAGTGTTCCAGGCCTCGCAGATCGCTGATGCACTTCGAAACAACTGGGTTTGTGGCAATTCAACGGTTACTATTTTTTCCCGTGCCGGAAGCGGTTCATATAAAGCAGAAAACCTCTCATCTATTAAAGGTCAACTTGGTAAAACCCTGTTCACCAGTTTCCATAAGATAGTTATGAAAAAGGATAAGACCTATATAACAATTACCGGCGATAAACTTTTAGACAAAGTTAACGATGGCTGGTCATTTATCAACAGTGAACTCATTTATAATCCTGTTAAAGCTAATTGCAAAAGTGATATTGTAAGTCTTGCTCAGGCTTATATGCAAACTATTAATGCTTTTTACAGATATAACATGTTTGATCTATCCAGATACGGATGTGATGGATACTGGGTACCTGATGGAGAAACTTTTAAAGCAATTAAAAAATTTCAAAAACAGGAGAATTTACCATCCACGGGCATTTTAGATCCCAAAACTTTTGCAATCATTGAATATTTGGGTCAGGATGCAAAGAAAAGACTGAACTCTGTACCGGTTATATCTGGAAGCTCCTTATCAAATGGCCTTGATATGATTGAACAGAAACATGAAACTATCCATTCTTCAAAAACTATAAATAGTCAAATCTCTGTACCAACTCCATGTCCAGGTCCCGCTATTGTAAAGCCGACTCCTACCCCTGAAATACTGACGAAACTGGAAGATAATTTAAACTGGGTGGAGTATCTCGATAAATTGTTTGAGAAAACACCATCAAAATGCGGGTATAGTTTTGCAAACGCACCAGCCGGACCTAATGTTGATAAATTAAGTGCAGAGCAGATCAATGAGATTGTAAAAAATGCAAAAAACAGTATGATCAATGACTTGTACAATGAAATGTATAGTAAATGGGGCCCGAGAACTGATATTATTTTGCCATCAAGTCTACCGGGATATATACCTTCGCGTTATTACTTTTCTTACAGGTATAAGCTTCAAAGTGAAGTGGAACACAATGAAACTCTTGCCGATTTACAGAAATTTTTGGAATTTTTAGCAGATTATACGGATACATTTCTTTCCCTTGATGAATATGATGCAGCTGGAGCTTCATTAGCACTTATGTGTCCTGTTTATGGAGAATTTGCGTACTTAATAATCAAAGCAGGAGTTGCCTACTATCAATCAATATGTACTCCTGGAGTGTCATTTGAAGATTTTCCAATGTTTCACAGAATGCATTACCTCGCCGAGTCGATATATCTTAGAGATGCTCTCAGTAGCGAAAATCCCCATCTTAACTTTCTTATTCTCGATGAAGGTACAAGAGAGAATTGGAAAAATAAGCTGGATCAGATGCTTGTAGAATTAAACAAACAAAAATCATTATATGCCGGCATCAATCAGGAAACCGATTTGTATCTCCATAATCGTATTGACTTTTTTAATGATGTATACTCGACGGTTTTGTTTCCTGACTTTTATAAAAACGAAGCTGATAACTTTATTAACGAAAAAAAGAAGGAATTCTATAAGTATGAACAGAAAATCCTTGACGATCTAACAAAAAACGACAAACATATTATTTGTCCATAACCATCACCTGGCAGCACATACAGATCAACTTATGGTCTGTATGTATTCCGGGTTGGGCATGGCAGCCGGTTCATACAACTGGCTGCTTTTTTTGTTTATCTGACAAATTCACAACTTCGAGTATCAATCACTTAAGCTGCATCACCGTCGTCCTGTTGTCAACCTGCCCGTCAGCATAAACAACATAAAGATTGTTAGAATCGGAAGCCATGGAAATATATTGAGTGGCACCATCTGAAACATATCCGGCATTTACCCAATTCTCTCCATCCAGCATTTTGACAATTGTCCGATTCTGTTCTGACGACACATTATAGGCAATGAACAAGTGATTTCGAAATGAGTGGAGCGAGATATATGTGCTGGTACCATTATAAGGAGATGCAATATCCTTCCACTGATTGTTTATGAAACACTTGACAGAAAGCTTCCTGTTGTCATTACTTATAGTTGCGATATATGGAATATCATTATTCATACAAAATGAATATTTAAACACATTATCCTGTACATACCCGGCTCCAACAGTATTCCACTGATTGTTATTTAACACTTTAATATAAAGGTTTTTTAAATTTTCCGGGGAGTGTAAATATGACACATACGGATTGTTATTTGAAAATTGAAGTGTTACAGATGATGCATTTCCATTTGCAAAAGAATTATCAGAGACCATTTCCCAATTCCCCAAATGATGTCTGATGAGATATCCTGTGTTATCGTCATTACTGGTGTAAGAAATATATGGTTCATTGTTGCTTATTTGCAAATGTAACGAGTTTGAATCAAGTATATCTACTGAAAAATCTGTATCTAACAGCTTATCATCTCTTTTCCATAATTCGCCATTAAATGTCGTATATAATACCTGCTCATTTATGCTGTTAACATCACAATAAGCTATAACCGGATATGATCCTATAGAATTAATAGAGAATGATCGTACAAACCGTTCGATTGTATCTCCGGCAGCAACCCATTTATTCCCTTTAAACATCATGCAATGGAGATACAAACTCAGTGCATGATCTGTTCTATAAGCTACATATGGTATACCATTACACACCGTCATGCATTGATAATCTGCTATATCAGTGAATCCCTTATTGCCAAGTACAACCCATTTACCAAATGATACAATCATTGTGTCAGAAGCAATGTTGTTATCATCGTCGGTACAGGTTAATATATACGATTTCACGCCCGGTAACGATTCCGGCTGAGTAACAAGAAAATCTGACGTCGCCCCGGCGATAACGGAATCTCCGGTTTTCCAGACATATGAAACAATCCTGCCGTATTTCTGAATTACGCTGCTTTTGATTGTAAGTGAGGTGTTCAGATCTATTAACGTATCCTGAGGCAGTGAAACCACTGGTGCATCATTAATAACATTTACATGCGCAATTCCACTCTTCAGCTCTTGTCTCTGAAATGATTCCAAGTACCTGATTGTATAATACCCTTCGGTTTTAAACACATATTTTGCATTTATGACACTCAGGGAATCAATCAATACCTTGTTGTCAATAAGCACTGTGAATGTATGTGTTTTTTCATTCAGCCATTTATCATACGGAAAAAACAGTAAAGAATCATTTATGGAAATTTCTATACTGTCTCCGGTTTTAAGAGGTTTGAGAGCTGATGTATCCACACGTGAAAAGGTCCATTTAACTGTTTCCGACATGTTCCCTGCACTATCTTTCACTGTAGCTTTAATACTATAATTACCACAATTGACTTTTGATGAATACTGTAATTTTGAACTATTCAGTGTATAGGCGGTGCTGTTTACAAGTGTGTCATTAACAGTCAATATAAATGAACTTTGATCCGTACCAGCACCCAGATCGGTGATTTGTGCTGATAGTGAAAGAGTATCATTGAACAGATAATCCGATGGTGTTACATCGGCGAAATGAGGCCTGGTTGTATCTTCTAAAACCAGATTTGCAGTTGTAAACAGTCCATTGCTGATGGCAACATTTTTAATGGTATCCGGGATGTATTCACTGTTAGTACTGGTGTCGTGCGCAATGATATCATAGGTTCCCTGAGGAATACTATCAGCTGATATATAAAAACCGGCAACATCTGTGTGCATCGTGCTTACAGGAATGCCTCTGCTCATCACCCTGACAATAATTCCATGATGATTGATTTTATCTTTATAAAGAGCTTTTCCCCTTACTGCACCGCCCTTAATTGCATTACTGACATAAAGGGTAAATGTGTCTTTGCATGATGCGCCTGTGCTGTCTGTAATGCTGAACACAATAGTTACAAAACCAGTATCATTAAAAATACGCTGGAAAGAAAAAGAATTGATTATATCGGATCCGCTATTACCCACCCTCCAGAGTGGCTTTACTTTACTTATATCACCCCTGGTAACCTCGGCTGTGAACGACAATTCTTTACCTGCAAATACAATCTGATCTGCGCTTATTATTTCATTGGTCAGTACGTCGCGTACTTTCAGATCATATGCATAAAGGCTACTGACAGTATTGGGAAGTACATTGATAAAAAACGAATCATAGACAACAGTACCGTTTTTTAAATAGGATTTACATATTGCTGTATCGATTCCGGGGATTGTATTTGTATATAAAGCATTTGAACTCAATGAAGTGTCCTTTTCGTTCTTTCCATCGCCATCAAAATCCCATGAAAATAGTCGTATTCCCTCAGTTTTTCGGTTTCTGTTGTTGACAAGTAATGATGTGGAGCCTGCTATCACCTGAGTTTTTAAACCGGGCTTGATGATATTCCGATTATCCCAAGTCGCGTAAACATTGATTGTATCTTTATATTCAGTATTATTCGCTGAATCTCTGGAGCTTATTGCTATTTTATAAGAACCGCAATCATTGAATGTATACACAGGAGTAGCGAGTACTGCTGGTGTTTGCGAATTATTTAAAACAACAGAATAGGTTTTTGTTACCTTGCTTCCGTATATGTCAGTTATGTCAATCGGGAAATTCAGGCTGCAATGAGGAGGAATAATAGTATCGTTTTGTAAAAATACATTCTCTGGTGTTATCGAATAAGACCATTTAAGAATGATGTCGGAAATGAGGTTTGTTTTGCCTTTGTAAATAATTGTAGTATCAGAATATTTGTTGTAAATATATCCGGACGAAATCTCCTCAGCAGTAAAGGTGTAGGTTCCTGGTGCAATTTCACTGTTCTTAGCATATTGACCACTTGAATCAGTTATGAATATAGTTTCATGAAGATCACTTGAGCGAAATGTAACTTTGATATTACGGTGATCAATTAATCCATTGAGAAATGCCCTGCCTGATAGTAACGCATTGTCAATTTTTTTAACATGAACGATCAGTGTGTCGCTTAATGTAAATTCAGCGTTATCCTTGATTGTAAAAATGACTTGAGTATCACCTGCTGATGCGAATTCATGATAGAAATTGTAACGTGCAGATTGTGAAATACTCCACAGTGGCGTTACTCTTGATGTATCACCATTCTTAATTGTTCCCGAGAACTGTATTTTCTGACCTGGATACACATAGTCCGTTATCGTTGCCCCGGATAATGAGTCTGTTAGAATTATTTCTACTGAATAGCCTTTTAAAGTCGGTTTGAATACTACATCATCATTAGTACACAAAAAAAACAACATAAAAAATGGCAATACATAATGTAATGATTGTGTGGTTTTCATCCCTGTCCCCCCGGTTAATCCACTTGGTTTGAGTGGATAAGATAGTAAATGTCTTTTTTTTAAGGAAGTGATTTTACCTTTTTAAAAGACTTGCCATAATTTGTGGCAAATTTAAATAAATCAGGGATTGGTTGGCTGAAAGGCACAGGCAGGAATAATTAGAGCCGTAAATAAGACTCGATAAAAAAAAATACTGATAATTGTATTGAATAATACTAAAAATAGAGCGTTAATCCGGCAGTGAGTCCCAGAAGACCTGCACTACCGAGTATTATTGCAGCATTAAAATTTATTGGTTTTTAGTTCAAATTACTATAAATATACTATGGAAA
>CAYMGX010000169.1:0-7576 GCA_964390065.1 uncultured Fibrobacter sp.
TTATTCTCGCTGGATTGTCCAGCTTGTCAATGCCAGCTTTGCCTGGCGCACTCATTATCTATCCTCTGCGAATCTATTACAATTGTCAATTTATTATTATAAACCGGCATTTCGTTCTCATACAATGTCAACAAACTGTATTATTCTCTAAACTGCACTATTCATTCTCTTCACCAGAACCCTCATCCTGTTCCTCATCACCCTGCTGATCATACTCCCCCTCACCATCTCCCTCTGATCCCTCATCCATACTTTCATCAGTGTTTTCCTCTGAATTTTCCTCTGATGAGTATGATGTACCGGTTGAATTTGAAACATCCATTCTCATCCAGGCAGGTTTTTGTACATCTGCATCATTCTGGTTCACATTACTGAACTCAGGACGTTCCCCCTGAGCGCCATTGATTATCCATTTGACAAGATTCTCCGGAGGTTCATCCGGCGGAGGATCCTGCCCAAACAGATATACTGTACAATTTGTACCTTCGGCATCATAAGGAACACTTAAACGCAGATAATATCTACCATTGTCAAGCTTAATATACTGCTGTTTGCCCTGAGCGATTAAAACACCCGATGAATTATACAGCGATGCAAGTACGCTTTCTTTATTCATCCTCAATCCGATACCGTAATCAGATTTTTTTGTGATATCAAACCCGACCATCCTGCTTTCTCCCGGTGTCAGATTACCTTTAAACGGTTTTTTCTCTGACAGAATTTCAATAGACCTTATAAGAACATTCAGCATCAGGCCATCACAGGTCGCACCATTTATTGCCCGTACTCCGATTGTATAGGTTCCCGGAACTAACGGGATATCCCAATTGAGTGCAGATTCCGATTCTGTATAATTGAGGGCAATTGTGTCTTTCATAAGTATTGCTGCTGATGGCACCGGTAAGGATACATTCACATGAGCGGTATCATTAATGGTAAAACTAATCCAGTTATCTGATGCACGTAACCTGACCGCAGATGATTTTGTTATCTGTTTGATATTTTTACCCTGCAACGGATATCCCCACTTTGCGACACTTATATCATGAATTCCATCAGATTTACTCAGGCATAAACTGCTCCACCCTGCATCATGATGAATATCGAGAAATCCACCGGGTCCTGCGGGTAAACCGTTCGCTACATTCTGCACAAGCATGCCATCCTGTCGCACCCAGTCAACTCCTTTAATTGCACCCCGGTAAAACACGAAGGATTTTTCTTTTGCAGTACCAAGATAGAAACGACTTGAACCCTGATACAAACTATTACATTCATACCCTTTGAATGCTGTAATACTATTATCTTTCTGCGGATCATTTTCAAATAATGCAATATTAAACTCAGCATTATCTTTTAATGCGATCAGATAGAGATCCCCGGATGATGCGTGTATCTCCTGTATTCCGGGGTCCTCACCGGGAACATAGTACACGATCCGCTTTCCCAGATCATTTACAAATACTAAAGCATTGCCACCCGGAATTGTCACTCGCATGCTCGCATTTTTAACATGATAAACTCTGGCAGATTGTTTTACTGCAACCCAGTTTATTGCTCCTGCAGTTTGCTGCGGGGCATCCTGCAGCTCAACATTGTACCACGATACTTTCGCTGATGCCGTTGTCCCGTCATTTGGTACAACTGCATTCCAAAATGCCACTTTGTTACTATCACCCGGCAGTAATGCCGCTGCGCATGTACCATTACCAAGCCAGTGTCCCTGATCGACGCTTTTACCACGAATTTTAAATACATTGGAAGTATTACTTGTAACAACTCCGGTAAAAGGATGGTAGCCATCCGTTTCAGCAATACAAAACCCAACCTTATTTTTCCCTGTTCCTGTTTCGAATATTGATGGCCGGTTACCGTTGAACGTAACAGTAAACTTTCTGTTTTCACTCAGGATATCCGGTTCAAGTGAGACATCAAACTTTCCATCATTATCGAAATGCATTTCAATCCATGCATATTGTTCTGATGATGTAAACCGGTAACCATTCTCAACCGTAAACATTGTATCAAGCGATACCGAAACACCAATGCCGGAAACCCCGTTTCTACCCTGCTTTGCAATGAAATTTCCTGGTGCAAATTTTTCAAGATCCACTTTAAACCAGGCACAATGGGTATCACCCGTTTTTATTACTTTTCCATCAAGACCGTTTTTTGCGTTTTTCCATGAAACCATTTTTGCGTCTGCATTGGTATATGTTACGGTAACAGATTCATCAACGTTATCTTCCGACCATACACGCAACCGGTAACGGTTTTTCTTATCATAGGGAACGGAGATAAACGGCGATTCACCCTGTTTTACCGCAACAGCAACCCAGTTTCCGTTATTGTTGCGCTCGATTGAGCATCCAAGTCTTGACTTTCCTTTACAATGTGCTGCAATGATATCACCCTTTTCTGAAGTGTTCAGTTCAATGATACCAATATGACGGTTCAAATTGACAACAGAAGAAACAGGTTCGTTTATTAATGTACTCAATGGTGCAAGAAGCGTATCATACAACGCTCTCATTCCGATTTTTGTTGATGTAAAGCGGCTCCCGGCTGACTCCACTCTCAGAAAATATCTTCCCGGCTGAAGCATCTTTGAAATACCAAAATTCCAGTCACTATAGCTGTCATCGTTTGATGCAATCACGACATTGGCAGTACTGTCAAGCAATACAGCGGATACATCAAGCGTACCCTGACTCGCGAATTCAACCACACCGG
The DNA here is from genome assembly GCA_964390065.1 of uncultured Fibrobacter sp. Lineage (GTDB taxonomy): Bacteria > Fibrobacterota > Chitinivibrionia > Chitinivibrionales > Chitinispirillaceae > JAAZBG01. Next base: position 2,734 of record CAYMGX010000169.1, read on the forward strand.
CTTTACCAACACTAACTGCAAGGGTCATCTTCTTATGTATTGTCCTGCTCAATCCCGGTAGTAATTCTGACGTTGTAAATCCGACCTCAAGCGGTATATAATTCCCGTTTTTTTTGGGACGAATTTTAAGCGTATATACTCCGGCAGCAAGATTCATACCTTGCCTGATAACCGTAACAGCACTGTCTTTTCCATCTTTATAAAGCATTGCAGAAAAATTGTTTGTGATTGTAAACTTACCATGTACCGGTGCCGGGACATCCAGAATAAAGGTAACAGGTTCAACCACACTATCCTTTTCACCTTTTTTAATATTGTCAATCCATATCATCGATACCAGTTCGTTGATTCGCAGCGGATGAGGTCCCTTCCCTTTCAGTTTTTCGGTAATCGTTACCGGTGTCAACCGGACATTACGCCGGCTCGCCTGCTCGGATGGAAGCGAAATTACGGTATAATCACCCTTGTCAAGAGTTCCCTGAAACACGCTATTATTGATGACCGGATCAATCGGCCATGATGTCTGATCCTCTATACGAAACGGAAAGTTTCCGGACAATCCTGCGTTCTCAATGGTGTATGCACCTTTTTTGTCAATACTCATTGTATACCGGACACCGGAAAATTCCGGTACCGATGTCCTGTTTTCATACTCTTTTTGTATCTTTCCGCCATCAACAAGGTCGCACTTCTGAACCGCGATACCGGTTCGTCCGGCAGACTGGTCAACCGTCGAAACAAGAAGCCGGTACTGACCACTCAATAGATAGGGCAGCATCAGAGCATTCTTTGCGACTCCATTACAACTCTGTGAAACGCTGAAATTTCCGAACCGGTCCTGTATGAGAATCGTTGTCGCAAGACGACCGGTTGTTTCCACTTTGTACAGTGATGGCTCTTTGACATTTAAAAACCATGTAACACTGCTGTTTCTTTCGATATCAGTAAAGACTTCCGAAGGAGCATCAAGGGTCTGGAACTTCGGTAGTGATGAAAGCTTCTCCTGTGAGTATACAGGTATTGGTGCTGTGATCAGCAATTCCGGCGGAATAACCTTAAGATAAAACTGTTTTGTACTCTTTGATTCATTGACAAATTCAAACTGATGCTCACCGGCATTTAATTCGGATGGTTTATCCATTTTTTTATTATCAACAGAAAACGCAAATGATGCATTATTAATATCGGTCACCGACACCATTCGTGTGCCTGCAAGTTTTATCCTGACTGTAATTTTCTGTAATGGTTCACAGGTAAAGCTCAATGGTTCATCAATGTTGAGTGGATACTTTTTTATGTATCCGACAAACAGTTCCGGTAACTGGCTATTAATAACAAGCTGATAATGTCCCGATTGCGGTACCTGAACTGAGGGAAATTGCACTGATGGTCGTGGCGGATCCCATTTTCGAAGACTATCCGGTGTCGCAAGCAATTCTTTTGTCGCCTTGACAACATTGCCAAGCAATGACGATTTGCGAAGCATGATTGTTGCAATACCCTTTTTATCCGGTTCAATCTCAAGAATATGCATTCCTTTTGTCAGTTTTAATGTTTCCGTTTTCTCTTCAAACTCCGGCTTCTTAAAATTCTCAGGTGGTGTAATAAAATAACGGTACATTCTCCAGCGCAATGATGTTCCTCCGGGAACCATGGTGTAATCACCATCCTGATCAACCCAGATAAATGATGTCACTCTATCAAGCAGATTAAACCGCCGTTCTATTCCAAGACTACCGGAAATTGTATCACACATCATGGCGACAATCCGGTTATCTTTTGAGTCGATGATAAAACCGCTTGCACCAATCTGATCTGCGAAATTACCGGTATGCAGTGATGCAGCCCAGTATTGACCTGCTGAATTTATGGATCGCTGCGATTGCCCGATCGCCTGAAGTGAAAAAGATTGTCCCGGTGTACCGGTTATTTTTACATACGCCCCGGCATTCTGGTTAACGTTTAAAATGACCCTGTTTGATGCTCCTTTTGCGTGAATTGAATCTACTGCTGATGTCACCAGTGAGGAATAGTCATCTGTAAAGTAACCAGTTTCTGCAGCCAACCGGTTTCGTACCGGCTCGTCCACAACAATTTTTGAAACACCTTTATCAATTGTTGTTAATAAATACCCTTTGGGTGGAATTACCATCTGTGAGGTTGTATTTTGCTTTATTTTGTCAAACCCAAATTGTAGATATAACGGATGTTCCTTGCTTTCAAGAGCCCATTTATACCCTGATCCGCCATATGCGGCAACCATATACGTACCCGGTTGAAGCCGTGTGGACAGCGCAATACCGCTTAATGGTGTTTCTGCCTTTGGCCGTACAGTAAACTGCCGTCTGGCCGCCTCCCGAATCCATTCGCCATTCTGCCATATTTTCAGATCGGCAAGATTTCTTCCTGATGCCTCTATGTAAACGGTACTATCGGTGCTTATATCAAACCAGAAACATGCCTGTTGCATATCCTCAAGCGACAGTTTGTTCTCCTTACGCGGTATCAGCCAAGATGCCGTATGTCCTGCAACATTTGTAAATGGCAATGACATTATCTTTGATGTTGCTGTTGCTTTGGTATCTCCATTAATGATTACTTTATACTCACCGATTTCAAGAAAAAGGTCAATGCGGCCATTACGCTGCCCCGCCTCGCCATCACTGCAAAAAATGCCATTTCGTTTATCAGCAACAGAAATCGCGACCGGCTGGGTACCAGATGCCCTTATCGAATAACGTCCCCACTTTTTGACCGGGAGCAGCAGCGTTGATGTTCCCTTTGATGAAACTGTGGCAACAGCCGTATCACCCGCACTTGTACTCATTGTCTGAATCTGAGAAAATGAGCTGAAAAAACAACCAAGAAAACCTAACTGAAGTATCAGCAACCAGCAAAACTTTATTGTCATAAACTAAACCTGAAAATGGTGAATGTTTTCAGAATATAAATTATTGTTACCATTTTTCAATGTATCAATTGCAAAACAGTTATTAAACTTTTGCACATTGGGAATTTGTTGACCTACAGAAATTTTTATAGGTAAAAAAACAGAAAATAGTTTAATTTATAGTAACAACATTCAATTGATGAACGGAAACCCCGATGATACAACGAATCACTGTTTTTTTTATAATTCTGCTACTGCAGGCAACATCTTTTTGTTACAAAACTGAAAATGTGCATATTCTTATTATTGATGGTGCGCGGTACAGTGAGACATTTGGTGATACGCTGCATCAAAACATTCCCTTTATCTGGAACAGTTTACGCCCGCACGGTGCAATCTATACCCGTTTCTATAATGATAGTATCACGTACACAACCGCAGGCCACAATTCGATAATTTCCGGTACCTGGCAGAATATTCCCAATGATGGTTACCAGAGAGCTGATATGCCGACTCTTTTTGAATACTTCAGAAAGTACCGTGGAACTTCACAAACAGACAACTATGTTATCCTTGGTAAAGATAAACTTAACAATCTTTCCTACAGTTCACACCCGCAATTCGGCAGTTCCTATGGAGCATCAGTTGCATATTCATCATCACAGTATAATGATACCATCACCTGGAACAATCTTCAGACTGTAATAAAAACACATCACCCTAAATTGACAATCACTAACTTCGGCGGGGTTGATTACTGGGGGCACATGGATGAATGGCAACGATATACCGGGTCAATAAAGTTTGCAGACAGTGTTATTTACAAATTCTGGACAGATATCCAGAGTGATCCGGTTTATAAAGACAAAACGACTTTGATTGTTACCAATGATCACGGCCGTCATCTTATCGACTGGATGTATCATGGTTGCGGTTGTGATGGATGCAGGCATATTATGCTTTTAATGATCGGACCAGATATACAACCAGCTTTGATTGACTCATCACGACGATCACAGGTAGACATTGCTCCTACAGTTGCAGAATTGCTTGACTTTTCAGCTCCGTTTTGCACGGGAAAATCTCTTCTGCCGGCACCCGCATTAAATGCCCCGGTCCTTCTAACACCTTTACATGGGGATACCATGCAGACCGATAGCGTTCGTTTCTTATGGAAATACCCGCTGCAGACATCAGGCAACTTCCATCTGGTTATCGCAAAAGACTCTCTGATGAAAACGATCATCTACTCGGATTCATCAATTACGACACAGGAATTGCTGTACACATTACCACTTAACAATCGGTCATACTGGTGGAAAGTACGTGCTAACAATCCGAAAAAAGGATGGTCGGAATGGAGTCTGATGAGCAGGTTTTCTGCACGTTTCATTGAGTTTGCTCAATCAAGCCCTGCATTTTCGATTAATTTTTCCGAGGAAGGAAAAACCGGTAATGCACTGGTTATAAAATATACACTTCCTGAAGAGAATACTGTTATCATCCGTATACATGCTATTGATGGTTCATTAGTCAGATCATACCCGGCAGGGCATCAAAAAGCAGCATACCATGAAATGATTATTGACAAATCAAATTTATCAAAAGCGGTATATATACTTGATTTCAGTTCTGGAGATTATAAAGCGGCTTACCGCTTTGTCATTGATTGAGTGTTACCAGGCACCCAAAGTATACCAGTGATGAGCACTTAAATATTGTTCAAAGTGTACCAAAAGTGCCCACCGACACAATACCACCTGCAAACGGTATTTCTAGATCACAAGATCAATTACAACTCCCTTCTACTGATAGTCAACAGATAGAACCTCATTTTACGTGGACAACTTCAACAGAATACCCTTTGATTTCAGCTTTGCAGAGACAATCCCATGCTTTCTGCGACAGAATTAGCGGCCTCTCCGGCATCAACAGTCCTTGCTTCCAGCCGAA
>CAYMGX010000170.1:0-7420 GCA_964390065.1 uncultured Fibrobacter sp.
CACCTTAAAAGAGATCAGGAAGGTTCCTGTTTCAATTGTAAGATGAAACAGGGTTGCAGTGAATTCAGGGCCAAAAAAAGTGGCGGATCAGCTGGGGTTGTCTCTTTTGGTGGTGATGAAAAGTTCATTTGTAGTCGGTATACTCCTGCGCAGTCTGAAAAAACGATGTCAGATAAGCAGATCAAATCACTATTGAAAAATGTAAAAAAAGGCCGATAATCACGAATATGCCGGATGTGTGGTGTACCCGTCAGGGTATGAAACATTCTGGTATTCACGGTATCATAGGAAAACGATTACATGGAATTGTCACCTTTAGAATTATATGAAACTGCCTACAAATTACATTATATTGATAAGAACATCTCCGGTGCAGTACATGCATACGAGAAATTGATAAAGGAGTTTCCTGAATCAAATGAGTGTGGCTATGCAGTTATACAGCTGCAAAGACTGCGAAGCGCGGATCTGTCCGAAGAGATCAATCGGGCTGGAAAGAGCCAAAACACACTCCCGGTAATAGCGTTTACGTTTTCGCTCCTTGCAATTCTTGCTTGCGGTGCGACGGTTTGGTATTTCAAGAAGCTTCTCGGGGAAGAGAGGCATCGTACAACGCTGACAACTGTTGCTGTTGGTAAAATGCTCAGGGGTGATGATGATGATGCACTTCGGATTCTTTCGGCATTAAAAGAAATTGACAATGGGAATATCGCTCCCTATGAATTTTCTGCAGATATATACAGGAAAAACGATGATCTGAAGAAAGCAGCAGGTGAGTACGAACAGTTTTTCAGGCTGAATCCTCAACGGGTTCCGACAGATGCAGAAAAAGCTATCATGAAAGGCGATAGTTCGGGAAAAAAGAGGAATCAAAAAAAGATATCATTACCGGTCGATGAAAAATCAACCAAAAGTGAAGTATCAAGTGAAAGTATGAAAGGTTCTGACAAGATACCCGAGCCTGTACAAAAAGAGAAACCGCAGGCATTTGATGGTATGAAAAAAACTAACACGGAGCGGCAAATCAGTCCGGTAAGAACGGGGGAACAACCAAAGCCTCCGGTAAAGGGCTTGTTTATTGTTGATCCTGACAGTTTGTCATATTTTTAATAAGGAATTTTGTATATGAAAGATATTCCCGAAGATATACGGAAAAAGGTTATTGATGGCTATGTTGTTGATGAAAAGGGAAACTGGGTTACCATAAATGATAAGGTCGAACGTGAACGAAGTTTCATGATGCATCTTGAAGCCGGGGAAGTCCTGTATGATGGAAGGTGGACTAAAATAGCAGATGCAAAAAGAATGGAAGATGAAAAACGGATAAATAGCAAAAACCAGGCAAATTCTTTCTTTGCTGTGGGTAAATACACAGAACTTGAAGAAACAACAAATTTACAAAATGCAGAAAAAGGTCAGTCCATGATTCAAAATAGTAAAAATATGCCAGCCTCATCCAGGACTAAATTTGGATTTTCGGTACCGGAAGCTGAAGAAGAGACAAAATACCTTGAGATTAAGCGTAGTACCGTTGACTATTACAAGAATAATCATCGCGAATCAGACCCTAATGAGTATCTCGAGGAAACGATGTCGTTTGATATGAGATCAATTATTGAACCAAACAACAATAATTATACTTCATTGTCAAATAATAAGGTGTCATCAGGCCGGAATGCCAAAGTAGTTTACGATGTGGCGGATAGTTGGGAACGTGAGAGGAAAAGAAAGCAGATACTTTTCTTCTCCATATCGTTTACGATTGCATTGTTCGCGATAATCGGTGCATTGGCATTGGCATTTCTATTGTAGCAGGGAAGAGATATTTTAGTGTATCAGGGTAATTCAGGCACAATCCTGTTTTGATTGTCTGGTACCATGATCTATATGTCTTAAACCTGATCTGCCGGTTGTAGTATTACGAATTGTTATCTTAAGCCGCACTATTTATACTATTGGTTCATTCATGTTGCATTTGTCAAATCGCTTGCTCAAAATAAGTATTCTTCACCCCGAAAAGGATCTTCAGTATCTTGGATCGAGGTATTGCAGGGGTGGCTATATATGGCAGGTTGACAGTGTGGAACAGGGGCCATTGTTTTCCGGGCCCCGGTTTCCTGATGCTTATCCACCGGTTTTTGATGGTCAGGGAATTCCGGATGTTTTTGAAACTGCTCTTGGAAGTACTGTTGCAAAGGTTGGTGAGAATGTGCATATCATTGGTGTCGGTGATGTTCTCAGGTCAAGTGAAATAACACCGTTTCATGTCAGATGGAATCCGGCCGTTGTTGCGCCGTGTCAATGGTATATTGATCAGAATTCAGATTTTATAGAGATGTCAACCAGTGCGGAGTTTAAAGGGTACAACTATTATTTGACAAAAAGAATAATTCTTGGAAGTTCCGGGTTTACGGTAATGATGAATTTGCATAACACCGGTACACTTCCAATCCCGGTGCGGTATTTTGTGCATCCATTTTTCCCACTGAATAATGGCAATGTTTCCTGTCAACTTTCACTGCCATTGACAATTCCGGACAACCCCGGTTTTGTATGTACTGATACCAATTACATCACGATCGCACAAACCATGGATTGGAAAAACGGGTGTTACAGAACAACGTCGGTACCATGGGGTAAACCTGTTTCCATTACGGTAAAACATCCGGTCGTTGAAAGTATTACCATGAAGACCTCATACGGTTTGTCGTGGCTGCCCGTCTGGGCAAACCGGAATACGTTTTCAATTGAACCGTTTTTTTCAAAGTTTTTGATATCTCAGGAATCTGTCGAATGGAATGTCGCTTTTACATTTTCGAAATTATGAGCCAAAATGCGGCTCATAATTTTCGCTGAAAACGTGTTGTATGTTGCGCCGTCGTTAGTTGCCCGGAATAATTATTTTCCGATTCTGATTTCATTCCATATAGAATTGTAAAGCTCAAGATGCTGTCCGAGGTCTTCTTTAAACTCAGAGTTTGCAAGGTCGGTTATTTCGTAGTTTGGTGATACTTTGCGGATGTCTCTGGCCGGTACATTTATTGACGGCAGCATAAGAAAATCAACTACCTGAGCGAAGATCTCCGGTTCGTGAATAAAGTTCATAAACTTATAGGCAAGCTCCTTGTTTTTTGCATCCTTAAGCAGTACCATGTTGTCCATGTACATGGCGCCGCCTTCTTTCGGGATGAAAAACTCGACATCCTTACGCTGGCTGGAATCAAGTTCGAGGAATACGTTTTCTGCATAGCCGTGAACAGCATAAAACTCTCCTGCGGCAAATCCTTTAGCGAATGCTTCGGCATCGAATTTAACGATATTTTCCCGCCATTTAAGAACGACGTTTTTTGCCTGTGCAAGTTCATTTGGATTTGTTGAATTTACAGAGTACCCTAATGTTTTAAGCGCTCCTCCAAGTACTTCCCTCATGTCATCAAGAAGTGTTACCCGTCCTTTAAGCTCTTTTTTATTAAAAATGTCCCAGCTTTTCTCATACGTCCCAACCAGTTTTTTGTTTACAGATATACCAGCTGTGCCCATGATGTAGGGAACACTGTAGGTACAACCCGGGTCATAGGTAATTTTTCTAAGTACTGACGTGTCAAGATTGGCAAAGTTTATAATTTTTGATTTATCAATAGAGTCAATCATTTTTTCCCGGATCATGATTGAAACATAATCTCCTGATGGAAAAACGATATCGTATCCGGTTCCACCTGCTTTTAATTTTGCAAACATCTCTTCATTGGATGCATACATGTCATAGACAATCGTTGCGTTAAAACGTTTTTCAAATTCTCTGAGTACTGCATCAGGTATGTAGTAAGTCCAGTTGTAAATGTAAAGTTTTTGTTTGTCTGTCCCTGATGTCTGCGCACTGTCGCTTTTATTACCGCAACTGGTAATAACAAAAAGACAGGCAACCATGGTAAGAATGAGAGCGCGAATCATATCCCCTCCTTAGTATTATTTGTGAACTAAATATTTTAGAATGTTTCTGGTTGAGAAAGCTACGAGAATGGTTCCTGCAATGATCACAACGGATAGAGAATTGATAACAGGAGAAACGCCGAATCGGATCATTGAATAAACGTGGAGTGGAAGAGTTGACGAACCCGGGCCGGCAACAAAGAAGGTTATAACAAAATCCTCAAGCGAAAGCGTTACAGCCATCAGGAAACCTGAGGCGATACCGGGGAATGTGACCGGAATAATGACCTTTAATAACGTATCAATTTCGGTAGCCCCAAGATCATACGCTGCTTCAATAATCGAAAAGTCAAACTCTTCAAGGCGGGCCATGACAATTAGTAAAACGAAGGGGATGTTAAAGGTCGTATGGGCCAGAAGTATGGTAAATAAGCTTAATTTTAATTTAATTCCTGCAAAAAATATCAGAAGTGATACACCTATGATGATTTCCGGTAAAACAAGCGGCATAAACGTCGCAACCTGAAGTACCTTTTTGAATTTAAAGTTATACCAGTATATTCCGATGGCACCCAGTGTTCCAATTGTAGTTGCAATAGTAGCAGATGTTAATGCGATAATGGCACTGTTTCCGAACGACTGCCATAACGTTCGTGAGTTGAAAAACAGTTCCTTGTACCAATGAAGTGAAAATCCGGTCCAGTTCATTGTTTTGGAACTATTGAATGAGAACAGAATAAGGATAATTAACGGTAAATAGAAAAAAATCAGCGTAACAGTAAACATGACCGGAGAGAATGTCGCCTTTTTTACACTCATGATTTGCCCCTGTCAGTAACGGAAATTTTCCTGACAGATTCTGTCGCGTTTTTGTTAAGCCTCATAAACAGGACAACACACAATGTGGTTACAATCGTGAGTACAACAGAGATTGATGATGCAAGTGGCCAGTTTCGTGTAATTGTCAATTCCCTTGCTATTATATTGCCAAGCATGAGTGAATCACTTCCACCCATGATTTGAGGAATGGCATAGGAACCAAATGATGGTATAAATGTAAAAAGGATAGCTGTCGTAATGCCGCCGCGGATGTTTGGCAACAATATTTTAAAGGTGGCCTGACGTTTGGATGCACCAAGATCCCGGGCTGCTTCAAGCAGTGAAAAATCAAATTTCTCAATTGACGAATACAAAGGTAGAATAGCGAATGGTAGATAGGTATATGCGGTTACGAGAATAACAGCATACTTATTGTAAAGAAATTGTATGTGTGCATCAATAAGTCCTGTTGACAGAAGAAGACTATTGAGAAATCCATTGTTCCCGAGAATCGCTATCCATGCATATATTCGAATGAGAAAGTTTGTCCAGAATGGAATAATTATTAATAGCAGCAGAAAATTCTTATATTTACTCCGTGCAATATAATAGGATGTCGGGAGTGCGAGGAAAACCATTAATACCGTTGCACTGGCAGCTATCATGAATGTTGTGAATGTAACTCTGAGAAAAACCGGATTTGAAAGTGCTTTGTAAGCGTCAAGGCTGAATTTAAAAACAACGCCACCGTACAGCCCTTTCTGCATAAAACTGTAGGTGAAAATAATCGTAAGTGGTATAACAAAAAATAGTGCTATCCAGATGGAAACCGGCATGGCATAGAGAGAACCCGGATTTTTTCTCACTATGGTTCAACCTCCACAATAAAACCATCATTAGGATACCACCATATGTAAACCTGATCTTTCCATTTTATAGGTTTTTCATCCATAAAGAAACGTACATGCTGCTTGAATACCATGAAGAGGTGGTTGTATCCCTGAATATTAATAAAAAACTTACTCTGAAATCCTGTGTAAATAACTTCATCAACAACACCCTGAAGTACATTGATCCCCTGGCTGGATTCAGTCGGTTTTTCGACACTGATCTTGACTTTTTCGGGACGGATCGTAACTTTAACATGATCACCAATTCCTGCAGGCTTGTCAAGGTATACTTCCAGAGATCCAATGTTTTCTATATTGACAAGAGCATGTTTTTCGTCAAGTAGCTTAGTAACAGTGCCCTTGAAATAATTCGTTTCTCCGATGAATTTTGCAACAAAACTATTTGCAGGGCTTTCATAGATTTCAAAAGGTGTACCGATTTGCAGCACTTTACCTTCACTCATGACTGCGACGCGGTCGGAGACACTTAATGCTTCCTGCTGGTCGTGTGTAACATAAATGAATGTGATTCCGATTTTGTCATGAATCGCATCAAGCTCAATCAGCAAGTGTTGTCGTAATTTTGCATCAAGAGCAGACAGCGGTTCATCGAGAAGAAGAACGCTGGGTTCATTGATCAGGGCTCGTGCTATTGATACTCTCTGTTTCTGGCCGCCGGATAATTGAGCAGGGAACTTATGCCCTTCATTCGGAAGTTTTACAAGATCGAGATATTCGTTAACTTTTTCACGTATATGCTTTTCAGGAAGTTTTTTTAAATGAAGTGGAAACGCTACATTATCAAATACTGTCAAATGCGGAAAGAGTGCATAATTTTGAAATACTGTATTTACATGACGCTTATTTGCGGGGAGCGGTACCACATTGGTATCATCAAGAAAAACAACACCGCTGCCGGGATCTTCAAATCCTGCAATTATACGTAAAAGTGTTGTTTTACCACATCCGGAAGGACCGAGGAGAGAGAAAAACTCCCCTTTTTTTATTTCAAAAGAAACATTTTGAACAGCTTTAAAATTGCCAAAATTCTTGGAAACATTACTAACACGGACACTACTGCCCTTCACAAATAATCTCCTCTGTGGTAATTTGTAGCATTATTGCATTTCTCTTTTTAAAGGTGTTATACTCGACCTGAAGAAAATACTTTTTTCCCACAATGGAAACAAAAGTGATTTTTAAAAATTAAATAAGCGGGTACAATTATTGGTGAAAACAGGAAGTACATCAGGCATTACACTGAACATGCAACAAATTTGGCTTGTCAACTATGAATGTTATATCATGAGTTATGATTTTTCGGGTGTTTTCAATGAGACTTCCATTGCAAATTCACCCATTGGGCACTCGAAGGGTACAACAATTGTTGGAACTCCCCGCTGGGATGCAATGTGATGATCTTTTCCCATGACAACTTTTGGCAATGAAATAGAAAGGTTATACTGTGTCAGGTGCTGCTTTGCATTGCCTGCAATAATATTTGCGACTTCACCTATACAATCAGCGACTTCTGCTCCAATGATTTTTATTTCCGTACCGACAAGTGCGGATACAACCTTAAGTGCCATGATCTTAGGAAAACTCATGCATATAGACCCCTGAGCTTCTCCTGAAAGTCCGATAATACCAGACACATCGTAACTGTGAAGATTGTCATTCTTTAGAACAACTTTACCAGGTTTTGCGGTAGTGTTAAGCATTTTACTGAATGTTTCAATTGTTGAAACGACAAATGGATTGATATACGCTACATCCATTTT
>CAYMGX010000171.1:0-4019 GCA_964390065.1 uncultured Fibrobacter sp.
CCCAGCGGATAGTATCACTCCAGACACGCTGTGAAATCGTTCCTTTATTGCATCCGAACGACACATCCGCTAATGCCTTATCAGCCAGCAAGGAATCCAGTGATTTTGAAATAACGCTGTTTTCTGTTGCACTTATACTCAATGTATCCTGCTTCCAGACAGTCGGATCATTTAACCCCGGAGCCGCAAGAACAGCAATTTCAAACGGAAATTCAGTCGGCATATCATCTGTTAACATCACCTTGACAGTAATTGTCTTACTCCCCGGCGTTTTATACAACGTTTTAAAGTAGACTGTATCGGGATTGGTGGTATTAGGATTTTCCAATGTTAACACACGCTCAAGATTTTCCTCACCATCAATTGATTTCAAGGATTTTACCAATTTGGGAATGTTTACGGTTACACCAACCTGAACACTGTCACCAGCAAAAGCCGATACTTTATTTCCTGAAAGGAAAAGACCGATTTTCAAATTCCGGACATCGTTATAGGGATTCGTTGGCAACTCTTTACAAGTGAGCAACAGAAATAAGGGTAAAAATAAACCCGCTACTGACAAACCTTTTAACATAAAAAACTCCTGTCTGGGTACGATAATAAATTGGGAAACGTCTATGTGCAAAAATAAGCAACGGTCATTATTCCTACAATAATAAATAATTCGCTTTTGTAAACGCGAAAGCAAACAGTCACACTTTGTTACCACATAAATTAACTGCTTAAAATATCATATCTCACAGTACGATAACATTTTACAACCAGTTTATGTAAACTGACCTTACCTCTGATAGCAACCACTATTTTGCACGACGTATTTAATTAACCGAACAACTTTGTCTTACATCTCTTTTAATATCTTAGTGCCGGATCCGCTATCTTTTTTTCCGCGTTTCTGTTTAAACGTCATAACAGATTGTTTTTGCGTTAGCTACACTCATTACTCCTGTACTCATTGAAGTCAACACTATGCCAATCCCTTCTGAACCATATAATGACCGATTGAATAATCATTGCATTCAATGTACTATTGTAACTATTAACCTAATTGGCCGGAAATAGTAAGGATTAACAAAATGAAAGTACTTATCACTGATGATGAATTGGTAAGCAGGAAAAAGCTTGAAAAGCATGTCGCCTCACTGGGGCATCAGGTAATTGTTGCGACAAACGGAAAAGAAGCGCTCTCTCTCTGGACTAAGCATCGTCCTGACTTTGTCATTACAGACTGGGTTATGCCGGAAATGAGCGGTATCGAGTTAGTCCGCGAAATCAAACGGCTTCAGGGGAGCAACTACTGCTATGTCATTATGATAACATCACAGAGCGAGACAAAGGATCTTGTAACCGGCATAGAGGCTGGTGCTGATGATTTCCTTGCAAAACCGTTTATAAAAGAGGAGCTGACTGTCCGCATAAAAGCCGGTGAGCGAATCATTGACTTCGAGAGCAGGGACATCGTGATTTTTTCCATGGCCTGCCTTGCTGAAGCACGTGACAACGATACCGGAAATCACCTTGAACGTATCCGTTATTACTCAAAAATCCTTGCTGAAGATCTTGCCCGTGAAGAAAAACTGGAGCAGCTTACACCAATATTCATCGACAACATCTTTCTGACAAGCCCGCTTCATGATATCGGTAAAATCGGTATCCCTGATTTTGTACTGCTCAAACCGGGACAACTTGACGATAAAGAATACAAAATAATGCAAAAACACACATCAATCGGTTTTGAAGCACTCAATACCGCCATTCACAAGTACCCCAACGCAGAGTACCTGATAATGAGTGCTGAGATCGCCTATTACCATCACGAAAAATATGATGGTTCCGGGTACCCTAACCATCTCAAGGGTGACGATATTCCGTTAAGTGCAAGAATCGTCGCGCTTGCTGATGTCTACGATGCACTGGTAAGCCGGCGCGTTTACAAAAGCGCTATGCCCCATGATACCGCAAAATCAATCATAATCTCAGAACGGGGACGTCACTTCGATCCGAGAATTGTTGATGCTTTTTTGCGATGTGAAGAACAGTTTATCGATATACTTGAGAAATATAATAATGAACAAAATCCCGGATAACCATTCGTGTTTTAACATCCAGAATATATGTAGCACTATACCACCTTGAAAGAATTTGTAAACATGGATGAATCACTGCTGAAAGATAAAACCATACTTATTGTTGATGACTACGCGGTAAACGCCGAATTACTCAGTCTCTTTGTAACTGATGCCGGAGCAAAGCCGCTTACTGCGTGCAATGGCCTTGAATGTATTGAAATTGTCAGGAAGCAAAAGGTAGACATGATTCTTATGGACAAAAACATGCCGGTGATGAACGGGCTTGACACCACAAGAGCACTCCGTCAGCTTCCTCAGGGAAAGAACCTCTTGATTATCGGTATTTCAGGTAATGATTCTGAAAGTGATGAAAAGGAATGCCTTGATGCCGGTATGAATTGCGTTGTGCCAAAACTGACACTCAATGATACAAAGCTCATTAAACTCGCGGCATCACTGCTGCACACACAGGATGAATCGGCAAAGTACGAACCGGATCAACCATCAGCACAAAACATTGATCCTGCCGAAAGGAGCACGCAGGATCAGATAATGGATTATGAAAAAGCACTTGGTGAATTTGAAAATGACAAGGAACTTCTCGATTCTCTCGTTGTTGAGTTCAACCAGATAGTACAAAAGAGTGCTCAATCCATGAAACAAGCGCTGGAAACATCAGACTTTGAATACCTGCAGACAGAATCGCATGGAATCAAGGGTGGCGCAGCAAATTTACGTGCACAACCTCTGGCGGAAGCCGCCAAAGCACTTGAAAACGCATGCAAAACAAATGCACACTCCGGTGAAATTACAAGACTATTTGACATTTTTATGAGTGCACTCGCGCAATTCGATTCATTTGTCAAAAAACTGTTACATTAACCTGCAATGCCTGTATCAATTCCATGGATTCCCGTTACACCACCTTTAGATTAACGCATTCAGGTCCGGCAACCTGATTCTGTAATACTTTGCAGCATTCAGTATCAGGTGAGTATCTGATTTCCATTTTTAAACCTGCTACCAGACCCTGACAAAACGTATTTTCTTTGTCTATAATCTTATAGGTACTGAACCCGCAACACGTACATGTGTTTTTCAGGATTGTGGGCTGTACGTATAACGGGTTATCAGACAGATCGTTATGCCTCACACTCCACAACTACAATCACTGGAATAGTGCAGGCTTCATAGAATCGAAAGGTGGTTTTTGGGTATTATGGGTAGTGTCCGCCGGATTTTTGTTGAAAAGAAAAAAGGGTACGATGTCGCAGCTCATGGTCTTTTTACTGATTTAAGGGAAAACCTTGGCATAAAAGGAATTCAGGGTGTTCGAATTATTATTCGGTATGATATCGAAGGTATTACTGATGATGAGTACACAGCTGTACGCAACACTATTTTTGCAGAGCCACCGGTTGATGTTGTCCATGACGAAACACTGCCGCTTGAATCTCATGAAAAACTGATTGCTATAGAGTACCTTCCGGGACAATACGACCAGCGGGCCGACAGCGCAGCACAGTGCATTCAGCTTATGACCCATGGCAACCGTCCGACAGTCGCAACAGCACAGATTATCTCCATACGCGGCCAATTTACAGATTCGGATATTGAAAAAATTAAAAAATACTGTATCAACCCCGTTGACTCCCGGGAGGCATCACTTGACAAACCAAAGACTCTTGACTCCGACACTGTACTGCCTCAGGATGTAGCAATTATCAGCGGTTTTACAACTATGCAGCAGCCTGATCTTGACACATTAAGATCTACACTTGGTCTCGCAATGCGTATTGAGGACCTTACCTTTACACAAAATTATTTTCGTGATACCGAAAAGCGTGATCCGTCACTTACTGAAATCCGAATGCTTGATACATACTGGTCAGACCACTGCCGCCACACAACATTTCTTACCAGAATCAACAATGTGGAGATAGAAAACGG
>CAYMGX010000171.1:4119-7402 GCA_964390065.1 uncultured Fibrobacter sp.
ATGTTCAAGAACGAAACGCATAACCATCCGACAGAAATTGAACCGTTTGGTGGTGCTGCGACCTGTCTTGGCGGAGCAATTCGCGATCCGTTAAGCGGACGCTCCTATGTTTATCAGGCAATGCGTGTTACCGGCGCCGGCGATCCGCGCTGCAGGATTGAAGACACGCTTCCGGGCAAACTGCCTCAGCGTAAAATAACCACACTTGCAGCACACGGTTACAGTTCCTACGGAAATCAGATCGGACTTGCGACCGGCCATGTCGCGGAGATATACGATGAGGGATACGTTGCAAAGCGTATGGAGATTGGCGCTGTTGTTGGCGCAGCCCCTGCTGATAACGTTGTACGCGAGCAGCCGGTCAAAGGTGATATCGTTGTACTTCTCGGAGGACGCACCGGTCGTGATGGCTGCGGGGGCGCAACGGGGTCATCAAAGGAACATACCGAAGAGTCAATCAATACCTGCAGTGCTGAAGTGCAGAAAGGAAATCCGCCTACCGAGCGTAAAATTCAACGGCTTTTCAGAAAGCCTGAAGTAAGCAGATTGATAAAACGCTGCAATGATTTCGGTGCAGGGGGCGTTTCTGTCGCTATCGGCGAACTCGCAGCCGGACTTGATATCGACCTTGATGCAGTCCCGAAGAAATATGATGGTCTTGACGGAACTGAACTTGCTATTTCAGAATCCCAGGAACGTATGGCTGTGGTAATTGACAAATCGAATCTCAGGGAATTTATTGATGCTGCGTCGGTGGAAAACCTTGAAACTGCAGTTGTGGCAGAAGTAACCGACACCAAAAGACTGCGTATGAAATGGCGCGGTAAAACAATCGTTGATATCAGCCGCGACTTTATCGATACCAATGGAGCACCTCAGGACACCGATGTAACCGTTACATCACCGGACCCCGAGTATAACTTCTTTAAGGAAACAGTCCCCGGAAAATCAGTTGCATCGAGTGTAAAGGATGCCTGGAATATAACTATTTCCGATCTTAACATCTGCAGTCAGAAAGGTCTTGTCGAGCGTTTTGACAGCACGATCGGTTCAGGTACAGTGACCATGCCGTTTGGCGGTACCTACCAGATGACCCCGACCGAATGCATGATTGCAAAACTGCCTGTTTTAAAGGGTGAAACGAACTGCGGTACAATCATGAGTTATGGATACAATCCCCGATTGTCAAAGTGGAGTCCTTTCCATGGAGCAGTGTTTGCTGTTATCGAGTCTGTTGCAAAAATAGTTGCATCCGGCGGTGATCACCACAAAATCAGATTGACACTACAGGAATACTTTGAACGTACCGGTACTGACAGAAAACGCTGGGGAAAACCATTTGCAGCGCTTCTGGGAGCATATGCGGCTCAAAACGGGCTGGGTATTGCGGCAATTGGCGGCAAAGACAGCATGTCAGGAACGTTCAAGGACATGAATGTGCCCCCGACACTGGTATCATTTGCACTTGCACCTGTTGATGTCAGCAGAACAATTTCACCTGAATTCAAGAAAACCGGATCACGGGTGATACTTATCAAAGTAGTGCGGGACAATCTTGAAATGCCGGACTTTGCACAAATAGACAAAGCATACACACTGATTCACAACGCAATAGGTGCAGGTCATGTACTTTCCGCTCATACGGTAAAATCCGGCGGTATTGCTGAGGCAGTAACAAAGATGTGCCTTGGTAACAGGATCGGGATTTCCATTGACAGATCGCTGGCTGCTGATTCTCTTTTTGTTGCAGATATCGGATCGATCATGCTTGAACTGGATTCCACAGCAGATAGTACACTATTATTTAAAGATATTCCGGTACAAATAATTGGTGCAACTATCGGGAATTACGAAATTGTTACCAGTGATACCGTACTTGACCTGAGAGAGTTACAGCAGATCTGGGAGGAACCGCTTGAGAAAGTATTTCCAAGCCGTACGCCAACCTATGATCCGGTATATGCGATCACCCCATTTACAAAAAGGAACAAATCAAAAGCTAAAATTACCGTTGCAAAGCCACGGGTCCTGATCACTGTTTTTCCCGGAACGAACTGCGAATATGACGCCGCCCGTGCAATTGAAAAAGCTGGTGCAGTTGCTGATGTTTTTGTCATGAAAAACCTGACACCATCAGATATCGGAGAATCTATCAGCGCCATGGTAAAAAAAGTTGAAAACAGCCAGATACTTATGATTCCCGGTGGGTTCAGTGCTGGTGATGAGCCTGATGGATCCGGGAAGTTCATTGCTGCTTTTTTCAGAAATCCTCATATCAGGGATGCTGTCAACAAACTGCTTCTTGAGCGTGATGGTCTTGCGCTCGGTATCTGTAATGGATTCCAGGCATTAATCAAACTGGGGCTGGTTCCTCACGGCCGGATTCTTGACATGAATTCACAGAGCCCGACATTGACATTTAACACCATCGGACGTCACATCTCCTGCATGGCATACACAAAGATCTGCTCAGTAAAGTCTCCATGGTTGTCAAATGTGGAATGCGGCGATATCCACGCAATCGCGGTCTCACATGGAGAAGGCCGCTTTGTGGCATCACAGGAAGAAATTCAAAAGCTTGTCATAAATGGTCAGGTTGCCACACAATACGTTGACTGCGAGGGAAATGTTTGCGGCGATATCAGCGGCAACCCTAATGGATCGATGTATGCCATTGAAGGTATTACCAGTCCTGACGGCCGGGTGCTTGGCAAAATGGGACACTCCGAACGTATTGGCACCAATGTTGTCAAGAATATTTCCGGAAATAAAGATCAGCGGATCTTTGAATCCGGTGTCGCTTACTTCCAATAACTGATTATCCGCCTGTTATGTCGGGGTCTGATCCACCCCGACCTTTTTTGTTTGCCCAGACGCATTACCGCCGGTCCCGATGATGTTCATTTACCCCAATTATAATCAAATCATTAATCTGTTGCATCTCACAGCAACCTAATGTACAATGTTTAATGCACTGAAGAGTTGTACATTAGTAAGGATGGTAAAAATCGTTGGAGAAATTATGAAGATCGAGACCTATACCAAAGGCGTGTATCAGGTACTTAAAGTCGGTGGTCAGCAACATATAAGCGATCTTTCTGAATTAAAAGATCTCATTGTGGGCTATCTCCAGCGTGGTATCATTAACATTGCGGTCAACTTCTGCGATGCGTCCTATATTTATAGCGGCGCAATTACAGTACTGATCGATTGTTTTAAAAAGGTCAAGCTAAAAGGCGGGCAACTCTGCATTCTTGAACCCGACCCCGGGTTGTTTGACATT
>CAYMGX010000172.1:0-7321 GCA_964390065.1 uncultured Fibrobacter sp.
GTATCTGATTTTAAGAAAATCGGGTAAAATCCCATGCTGACACTGATGGTTGCCAGATTCAATTGCATACGAATATCATGTTCAGGTAACAGTTCTTCTACAACACTAATTCGTAGTTATCAGGTGTTTCCATTATAAGATTTTTATGTGTAACTACGTTATAACCTTCCAGAGATCATTATCATGAAGATATCTCCCGTTTGTACAGATTAACCCCATTGTATCACGTTGATGCGAAAACAAATAAATTGCATTCATTCTATCGAAAGTTTGAAAATTGCTTTTAGCACTTCCGAATCATTATCACATCCTAATGGTGCATGTGCGTCGGTTGGAAAAAAAATCGCGAATGTTCCTGCTGGAACAGCGAAATGATACTGCGGTATATCAGTAAAAAATTGTATATCTTTTTGCTCATCAAAAGACCCAGTAACATGAAGGTGTTCATTGAACGGACTCCAGCCGATCACGTCGGTTCCTTGTAAAACGCATTGAATATCAATATAACGCCGGTGCACTTCAAGTTTTGATTTGTTACCCTTGCCGCTATTCATCCCGAGTGAGAGATATACATTGTCACCAGCAAGCTCATAACGTCCATGAGGTGCAATGAGAAGGTCGTGTGATGCAAGATACCTGCAGACTGTATCGATACCTTTATGGAGTGGTTCGTACAACCTTAGCCGTTCAATCTGGTCGAATATCATCTCTTATCTCCGTTTTTTCAAGATTATCAGACTAAAGTTTATCTTCAACTTCTTTCAGTTTGGCCATCACAATTTCCTTACTGACAGGTTTTAAAATGTACCCCTGAATGCCGGCTTTTAGTGCTTTGAGTATCGCAGCTCTGTCATGTATCGATGTAATCATGATTACCGGAATTTTTTTTGTTGATGGTGTCGTTTTCAGGTGCATCACAAAGTCAAGTCCTGACATTTTTGGAAGATTCCAGTCTGTCAGAATGACATCAAACTTGTTGTTAAATGCCAGTGGAATCGCCTCTTCTGCATTATCCACCGCGACAAAATCTGTATACCCTATCTCACGAAGCATTTTAACCATCAACATTCTCATGGTACTGGAATCATCAATCAGTAATATTTTCATGTGTTAAATCCATCAGTGTTTTCTTGTTTTCTGCATTACCCGATGTGTAGTGCAGGGACAAGGTCGCAACCTGTCCCTACACTACACAAAAATTATATAACATTATGATATATGTTTCAATTTATTACTGGATAATATGATGTTTACTACACTCGCCCTCATTAATGCTGATTGATTCCACCTTTCCGAGCCCGGGCTGAATATCCGCCTCAGCCCAGTCCCCCTTTCCATTAGCATGCAGAGGGGGTGTATGCAACGAATCACAGTCCTATTTGTCAACAATAGTGACTGGTCGAAGCGAAACCGGGGGCATCACTTCACGGCACTCTCAAGTATAGCGATTTTCTCAACTACCTGCCTGAAAACCTCTGTGACATTTTTTATTTCCGATTCTTTATTCCTCATTCTCCACAATGTTTTGAATCTGTTTGTCAATTCAACCGCATCTTTTATCAACGCAGATGCATCAGGGATAGTATTATATGGTTGATTATATTCACGGCATTTCTTATAAAAGAGCAGTTCAAGTGTCCACCTGACAGCATCACAGGACCACACCATCTCCTGATATGAAACCGACACAGTATCATTTGTACATTGTGTATATCTGCCGATATCACGACGAATTGCATGTGCCTGTTGTATGTTATCAAGCAATATATTGAAATCAAGTTCCTTAACCTTTTCTTCCTTGTTCCACAGACACTGAAGCCCGTTAACCCATCCGTAAATATTACCAAAGTGGTAAAAATTGCAAAGACTCCCAAGTTCACGGATTCTT
Source organism: uncultured Fibrobacter sp. (assembly GCA_964390065.1). Taxonomy (GTDB): domain Bacteria; phylum Fibrobacterota; class Chitinivibrionia; order Chitinivibrionales; family Chitinispirillaceae; genus JAAZBG01. The sequence continues at coordinate 1,889 of CAYMGX010000172.1, forward strand.
GACATTATCGTACCTGTGAAATCGTTCCACTCCAGCGATGACACTGCGGCATCGAATTTGACATCAGATTCATACGATGCACTGTTCCACGACAGCGACGCCCCCAAAATCAAACCATGAAACGAATTTGAAAGAAAATTGACATGCCCGCAATCACCCCAGTCGGTATTTAATATTCCGAGTGCATTGTGTTTCCTTGCAAATGAAACCATTTTACGAATATTGTGTGTTGCAGCCGTGATATCATTTGCAAACCTGCTCCATCCACTAACACCGGGACAGACATACAAAGGTACACCTGCTTTGGCAAAGGTTGCTGTTGTATCCTCAGTAACATCTGCTGCATATCCCCAATTCAGGTAGATGGTATCTTTGGGGATTTCCTGTATCAACTCCGGATGATGCACAACGATATCACCCCAGAACATTGGTGTCTTTCCCCTCGATTTGACATGTGCGATTATTTTATTCAGAAAATCAACATACAGCTTGCCGCTGCCATACTCTGATGCATACGCTGCATTTTTTCCTTTGCCAAGATCAAATGTTTCATCACAGCAGATATTGAAATATTTCGATGAAAACAGCGGCAGATACTCATCAATCATCGACTTGATCAGCGGCAAACTCCCGTCATCAAGAGGATTAATCGTGTAGTGTGCCATTCTGTCCCAAAGATCATACTTTTTCTCCGATCCCCGTATATCAAGTTCGTTAAGATGTTCAAGACGCTTTACACGTAACAATTCATACAGATGCCCGAATGTTGCCATTGAGGGAACAAGGTCGATATACCGCTTTTTACAGTAGGTATCAAGCTCAAGGATTTCATCAGCGGTGATCGGATCCTTCTCCATCCAGAGCTCGGGAACACTTCTGAATGCAAACGAATGTTCGACATACAACTGAAGCTGGTTAATTTTATAGTGCGCACACTTGTCAACAAGTAGTTTTAGGGTGTCAAGCGTTGGAACCTTACCACGGGTGATATCGTGATAAAATCCGCGATGTGCAAAATCCGGATAATCCTCTATTTCAAAAAAAGGAATCTCGTTTTTGTACTGATGCACGATCTGCAGAAGTGTCTGGGCTGCGTAGAATGATGCCCGTGATGAATCACCGTTAATTAGAATACACTCAGGTGAACAGGTGATAGAATACCTCTCACTAACGTTCTGTTGTCCGGAAACAATCCTTATCACCCTTCCTGATATGCTTCTTGAATGTGTCAATTCAATCGGGCATATGAGCTGTGCGCTGATTTTTTGAGATAATAATCGCGCGGTCTCTCTGTCTTCACTGCAGTCAGACATAACCTGGATACCAACACCCGAATCAATTTTGAAATGCCCGTCAAAGAGATCAATTTTCTTAACCATCGGCAAAAGCTGCATAATAAAACCTTTCTATCCAAAAAACGATCATCCGAATGCCAGCAGATCAGGTTTTTACTACAGGATCTGTACAGCTATGTATTATTTGTAAAACGATACAACAAAGAACGATTACTACCATCTTCTCTTTGAATTTTATCTTGATACCCATTTTTCTACAATATCAATTATTGCATTAATCGCGAATGGCTTGGATATAAAATCATTCATACCTGCATTCCGGCACTCTTCACGGTCAGAATTCATTGCACTGGCGGTAATTGCAATAATGGGAATTGATGAATTCGCTGCTGTTGATGCGGGGTTTCTGATTATTCTGGTTGCCTGGATTCCATCCATCTCAGGCATATGAATATCCATGAAAACGAGATCGTATTTTTTCTGTTCAAGTGCTCCGATCGCCTCAATTCCGTTTGAGACAATATCAACCGTAATGCCGATCTTTTCAAAAATCTTTTTTGAAACATATTGATTAATCATATTGTCTTCAACCAGAAGAATAGTGATCGGTCCATTAAATTTCGGGATCACAAACGGTTTGTTCAATTGCCTGGCACTATGTACTGATGATAAACTTTGTGCAGTCGTTTTCTTGAATACTACACTAAAACTGAATGTAGATCCAACCCCTTCAGAACTTGCAACATCAATTGACCCGTTCATCAAAGTGATAAGGCGCTTCGATATTGCCAGCCCCAGGCCAGTACCGCCAAATTTTCTTGTATTTGACGGATCAAGTTGTTGAAAATTACTAAACAGCATATTTATCTTTTCTTTCGAAATCCCGACCCCTGTATCCTGAACTTCAAAATAAAAAGTACAATTGTCTGAATTTTCTTTCTGTAGAGAAACCGATACTGTCACCGAACCATTTGATGTAAACTTAATTGCATTTCCAATCAGGTTAAACAGTATCTGCCGAAGTCGTACCGGATCACCTTTTACTATCATTTTGTCCAGATGACAACTTTTAACAGTTAAGGAAAGTCCCTTTTCTTTTGCCTTAGGATTAAACATTGTGATAACATCATTAACAGATGCACAAATATCAAAATCAACTTCCTCAAGATCAAGCTTATTTGCTTCTATTTTAGAGAAATCAAGAATATCATTAACAATAGTCAAAAGGTCCTGGCTGCTTTTCTGTATGATAGCAAGACCAAAACGCTGTTCTTCTGTCAGATTCGAATCAAGAAGCAAATCAGTCATTCCGATAATACCATTCAATGGCGTCCTTATCTCATGGCTCATGTTAGCGAGAAATTGACTTTTTGCAATGTCTGCAGACTGAGCCTTTACAGCCATTTCTTTAGCATGTGTAATTGTCTGTTGAAGCTGCTCATTGGTATTCTTTAACGTTTCTGCTGCAATTTTGCGTTCTGTAATATCATGGAAAATGTAAAGTCTTCCAAAGTTTTCACCATCAGTACTAAGCACAGGTGCAGAATATCGCTCAAGAATAGTCCCGTTGATAAGTTCAAGCTCATCCATAGTGGTCTCATACGGATGGACCTTTTGATACTCAATCTCCTGAATAAATTTTTCAGGATTTTTAGTCATATGCATTACATATTGCAATTGTTTCATACTGTCAGGATCATCGAGAATGTATTGTGGAATTTGCCACAATTCTATAGCACGTCTGTTCTGGATTATTCTCTGACCATATTGGTTAACAACAGTAATACCATCATTTGATGAGTTAAAAAGTGCTTCAAGAACCGCATTCTTCTGACGAAGAACCGCTAATGTTGATTCATTGTCTGCATCAGCATTTGACGAAAAGTTAGTCATCGTTTTTTTATCAAGCGGCATAAGTTTATCCATGTATGTGTGGTGAAAAATTAGTCCTTATTGTCCAGTAAAATAAATAATACTTATACCAAGTCCTACTGATTAAAATGTTTTTCAGACACGATTCTTAACGATATACAGGTTTACCTTTTTATATCAATTTCAGGCCGTACTTTTTTTTGTGGAATTTTCCATGTATATTCGATATGATTTCGACAGTAAGAGAAAAAATGAAAGGATATCCATGAAAAAATTCTGTTATCTATTATTTATTACGCTGATTACGTTTTTATCAGGAATTTTAGAAGCAGAAACCCCGATGCATCCGGTTGTCACGGATACAATACGGGATCCATCTTCTCAGCGGGATCGGCTCTATATCATCCGTCCCGACACCAGACAGGAATTACCTTGTGTACTTTTTTGTCCTCGTTTTGGAAGTGATAATCCGGCAGAATACCGTGGACTGATCGAACATATTATCAGTAAAGGTGTCGTTGTAGTATTTCCTCTTTATGAAGCCAATACATTCACCCGCAGGAGTGTCGAAGTGGGGCCGCGGACCGATGCAATCTTTTCACTCGTCGCGCGTGCAACTAAAAACCTTGTCGACACAACAAGGATTGGATTTATTGGACATAGTTATGGTGCGGGAATTATTCCTGCAATTGCCACTCGTCTAATGGATAAAACTGGTTGGGGAAGCAATGGATCGTTCATCTATCTCATGTCACCATGGTACTATCCGGGTACATCATCACGAACACTTGATAACTTTCCTAAATCAACAGATGTCATTGTGCAGGTATTTTATGACGATAACATAAACGATCCCCGCATCGGTTCCTATTTCTTTCAGATGCTTAAACTACCACTGAATCAAAAAGAGTTTCTTGTTGTTCCATCACCGCCAAATGCAATTCGATATAAAAGCGATTTTCAGGTTCCACTCAGCGCTGATGCATTTGGAGGTAGTGACGATATCCTTGATAGTGCTGCAATCTACAAAATGATTGATTCTGTATTTGCAGGGGTTTTCGACAAAAAAAAGTCAGCCCACGCATTTGCATTCGGGACTGGCACAACCAGAAAGATTCCTTTAGGAAATCAGGGTGATACATCATTTGTGATGATCGCAACGGATAATCCCAGACCATACCTCTCATCCAGACCGTATATTAATTCCTGGATAAGCCCGCGCAATCCATTCGTTGATGTCACAAAGTTTCGAAAAGCACGTCGCATGTACGTTGATTTTAAACGTCAAAAAGTATCCAATCTGCTGGCGTACTCAATTGACAAAAAAAAACAGGAATCTGCATCTGAAGAGGGTGATCCGGATATCCTTGACAATCCGATTGACAGCGGTTTCGGAGCGGATGGTTACTACTCTGTAAAAGTTGATACAATCATTGACAAAAGAACCGATTTATCACCTGCGTATTTTTTCAAACCCGACACCAATGCCATTGTAAAATGGCCGGTAGTTGTGTTGCTTCATGGTTATACCGGTCAGGACTACACGTTCTTTGAACCCTATATCACGCATCTGGTAAGCAGAGGCCTTGCGGTATTGTACCCAACCTATCCAAAGCTTCCTGTTGTCTCTTCTGAGTCGCGTGTTGATGAAAAACTTACAATAATAAAAGCAGGTATCGAGCTGCTTTACGAACGATTTGGTGAGAATCTGGATACGACCCGTGTCGGAATACAGGGGCAGTCGTTTGGCGGCGGAATGGTTCCAGCTATTGGCTATCATCTTCTTTCGCAACGGGGCTGGGGCTCAAATGGCGCGTATTTATATATGACTGCTCCCTGGTATTGCAGTGGCATCAGCAGTACTGAGCTTGCATCACTGCCACAACATACGAAAATGATAACGATGATTTTCGATGAAGACCGAATCAATGATCATGCAATAGCAGTAGATATTCACAATTCTATCAAATTGCCATCGGAAAGTAAAAACTATATCACCCTCTACAGCGATTCAATTGACGGAATGATTATGAGATCTGACCACTATGTTCCGTACGGTACGCAGTACGTTTACGGACAGGAAAACTATCTTGACTATTACGGAGTTTATCGTATTGGTGATGCACTTGCGGCATTCGTTTTTAACGGATCTGCTGAAGGGAAAACAGTTGCGTTCGGTGATGGAAAAGATGGACTGTTTTATATGGGTAAACGAATTGATAAATCACCCGTGCGGCCTGCCCGAACAACCCGTACACCAGTCGCA
>CAYMGX010000173.1:0-7261 GCA_964390065.1 uncultured Fibrobacter sp.
TCATAATTATTTCCCTTTATATTTGTTTATAGCACACATTGTTGATTATAAATGTAAGACGTTTACTGGTAATTGTCTTACAGTTTTACACCTTTCATGGCAAGGATCTTCACAAGTTCCTCTTTTGGAAAGAACCCCTCATGACGATAATACTCTTTTCCATCTTTATCAAGAAAGACCTGCGTTGGAATTGAGCGTATCCCATACGTTGCCCCGAATGGTTTTCCTTCAGCAGTCCATACATCATGGAAAACAACTTTCACCTGCTTACCATATTTTTCCTCAACTTCTTTCATTACCGGCTGCATCATTTTGCATGGAATACAGTTAACAGAACCAAGTTCAACAAACGTAACAAGAATCTCACTTTTTGTCTCAGTTTTCTTCACTGCTGTTTTCACAGTAGTCTTTACTGCAGCCTTTGATGAATCAGTCTTTGATGCCGTAGTTTGTGCTGACAATGCTGAATAACTGCCGATAGTGAGTATCGCAGAAAATGCGATTACACAGAGAAAAACCCTTTTGAGTTGTACCATCTTTTGAACTCCATTGTAAAAATTTTTAGAAGCATTGTTTTTAACAATACTGATTTTTTCCTGATCCCATAGGGATAAAATATTTATAGAATGCACAACAATAAGAACAATCCGAGTCCTGTAAGGACGATATATTTATTGTACACAGATCATCGCATGTGTTTGCCATGCAATTTAAAACCCCATGCATATATTGTCCCTACGGGACAATGGTTTCTTTTTATTATAAATTTTATAAATATACTGTCCCTCTGGGACAAAAATTCTCCTGATAAGCGACTAAGTTTTGTAACATACATTTGATACATCGTTATAATAATTGAATTATTTATCATTATCTCTATTTAGAAAAATTTTCCGTAAATCATTCCGGATGCTGTTGCCATAATGACAACAAGAGAAACAAATGTAAATGTCTTTTTGAACCCCATTATTCCATTGAGTACAAGTATACTTGGCAGAGACAGTGCCGGGCCTGCAAGTAACAGTGCCAATGCAGGACCTTTTCCCATACCGCTTGCAATCAACCCTTGTAATATTGGTACTTCTGTCAAGGTTGCGAAATACATGAATGCACCGACTAACGATGACAGAAAGTTTGCCCTGAACGAGTTTCCACCAACTGCCGCCGAAACCCACTCTGATGGAATGATGCCTTCGTGGCCGACTCTTCCAAGTAAAAACCCTGATATCAGAACACCAAATAACAACAGTGGTAAAATCTGTTTTGCGAATGTCCATGATGATGAAAACCACTCACCGGATTCACCTTTATCCAAACTTGTAACAATAGAGAATCCTATCGCACCAGCCGCAAAGACCGCCATAGGCATAAACTCATGAGGAATTGCCGTTGGGGCAACTATTGCAAGTATCACAGGTGGAAGTGCTGCTGCAAATACTTTCCACCACTTCATTTTAAACCAGAATATCATGATCAGCCCGAGGATTGCCGAAAATATTGAGGTGATAACCCATTTCTGATTATAAACAAACGCCCATATTCCACTCGTATCAATCGGTTTACCCCAGTTTGCAAATACAAGTATCGCAATCATCACCGCGAAATAAAACGATGTTTTCCAGAGAGGTCTTGTATCACCCTGCTGCGGCATTGCCATTTGTACTGCAACCTTTTGTTTTTCATCATTTCTAAAAATCAGATGCATAGCTATACCAATGACAATACTAAACACAATTGCACCAACAGCACGTGCTACACCTATTTCTACACCAAGAATTCTGGCTGTAAGAATAACTGCAAGTACGTTAATTGCCGGGCCGGCATACAGAAATGCAGTGGCAGGGCCAATTCCAGCTCCCATCTTGTAAATACCTGCAAACAGGGGAAGTACCGTGCAGGAACAAACCGCAAGCACTGTCCCTGATACCGATGCAACACCATAAGCAAGAATCTTATTGGCTTTGGCTCCAAGATATTTCATTACCGATGCCTGGCTGATAAAAACACCTATCGCTCCTGCAATGAAAAATGCCGGGATTAAACAGAGTAGCACATGTTCCCGTGCATACCACTTAGCAAGTTCAAGTGCTTCAAAAATCGCATTATCAAATCTTGGCATGCCAACAGGCAGATAGAAAAACCCAAGGAATACAGCTACAATTATTCCAAGAATTTTTATCTCTTTCTTCCACTCCATTACTGTGCTCCTTAAACTATGATTATAAAATTTTTACTGTTATCAGACTGATTCAACAAGAGCAAGATGTGCCTGTGCACGCTCTTTTACGACCGATTCAAGACATCCCATAAAATTTGCTGTACAGGGCATAACAAGACGGTAAAAGACCATTAGTCCTCTTTTTTCAATAGCAACAACGCCTGCATTTTTTAGAAGGGAAAGATGTTTTGATACCGTTGATGTATCAACACCAGCAAGTTCAGTGAGTTCACATACACAATGCTCGCGTTCCGATAGTACTTTTATAATCATAAGTCGTGTGGGGTGTGCCATTGCTTTAACAATCTCAGCCTGCGCACGAAGAAGCGCAAGGTTAGGTTTTATCATAAAACTGCTCCGTTTTGATATTTTGTTGTTCTATTTGGCAATATAGCCAAATAGTTTTGAAAAAGCAAGTTTTTTTAGAAATGCTGAGCGTATTTTTACAATCCCCTATCATTCAGCGACTTTGTGACTTCACAGAGCATCTGTTCAAGGTAATATGCTAATTCGTTATTAGCGCGATAAACAAATGGATCGAAGCAAGCCGCACCAACGATAGTTCATCGTTGATTTCACCTGCCGCATCTGATATTTCTGAATTGTATTTAGCATTCTTTTGTCAATTTACATTTAACGATTCCATCCTCAGATTTCTTACTGAAATCCAGGATCGCAAAATTGATACTTGATTTTGATTCTCTTAGTTGCTATATTAACATTACTGATAATTAATAAATTGCTATGCGCATTACACGATAAGGATTACAACAATGCATTTTGATTTTTTTGATAAAGTATACTATGGCAATACGCTAATGGATTATCTGATATCTATTGCCATTTTTATTTTGTCATTACTGGTTATTTTTATTGTAAAAAATGTAATTATCAGGAAGCTGAAACAACTTGTTGACAAATCAGCAACTAATCTTGACAACCTGATTGTCGATCTGATCGAAAGAAAAATAGTTCCATTCCTCTATCTCGGAACATTCTATTTCAGCATGCAGGGGTTGAAGATGGCACCTGCTGTGCAGAAAGTATTTACCGTTTCCATATCATTACTGCTTACCATTCTTATCGTACGTGCTGCGAGTGTTCTGATATCTGTTATTCTTGAACAGCGCTGGGCATCAAGCGACAAAAATATATCACGAAGGAATGCATTCAGGAGCCTTCTTACCGGAATTCAGATCGTAATGTGGGCAATTGCAGTTGTAATGCTTCTTGACAATTTTGGTGTCAACATATCAACGCTTGTGACAGGTCTTGGTATAGGAGGTATCGCCATTGCAATTGCATCACAGGCAGTACTTGGTGATCTTTTCAGTTATTTTACGATTATATTCGACCGGCCTTTTGAGATCGGCGATTTCATTATTGTCGGCGACCGGATGGGCACAGTGGAACACATCGGGATGAAATCAACCCGTGTCCGCAGTTTAAGCGGCGAGCAGCTCGTATTCCGCAATACCGACCTTACCGATTCCCGTATAAGCAACTACAAGAGAATGGAAAACAGACGGGTTGTTTTTTCTATCGGGGTGACATACGACACAAACATCGACTCTCTGAAAGAGATTCCGTCAAAAATTAAAACAATCATCGACAGTATTCCTTTGACAAAATTCGACAGGTCACATTTTTCAGCATTCGGAAGTTCAAGCCTTACTATTGAAACTGTTTACAATGTAAAGTCAGCCGATTACAATACCTATATGGATATTCACCAGCAGATAAACTTCAGGATACTTGAGGAGTTCAAAGCAATGGGAGTTCAGTTTGCATTACCAACTCAGATATTGCACATCGTTCCGGACAAGGGGTCTGCATCGCTGCTTTCTGCGTCGTAGTATTTTTTATTCAATACATAATCATAGGCATTTCCTACTCCAAATGTAATATTCCATAATACCTCATATTGTCAGGTATTGCACATTCAAGCAAGCAATAGATTGCCATTTAGTGGTACCGGATGTAGAATTACTAAAATAACACCATAAGCGTCATTGATACTTCTTAACGGCAGCGCATATAAGGAAAATAGTCAAATGAAAGAGATGCCTGACAACGAATTACAGCCCACATGGTATAAGGACGCAGTCATTTATCAGTTGCATGTGAAATCGTTTTTTGATGGAAAAGCTGATGGTATTGGTGATTTTGTCGGGTTGACAAAGAAACTTGGATATCTTGAATCTCTTGGGATAAATGCACTCTGGCTGCTGCCATTCTACCCGTCACCACTGCGCGATGATGGATATGATATTGCAGATTATATGGACATTAATCCATCATACGGGACGATGAATGATTTTAAGAAATTTCTCAGCGAAGCACACTCCCGCGGAATTCGTGTTATTACAGAGTTGGTCCTGAATCATACATCGGACCAGCACAAGTGGTTCAAAAAGTCAAGAGAAGCAAAGCCTGGATCATATTGGAGAGACTTTTATGTATGGAGTGATACAAAAGAGCGGTATCGGGACGCAAGGATAATTTTCAAGGATTTTGAAACATCCAACTGGACCCGGGATCCGATAGCAAATGCATTTTTCTGGCATAGATTTTTTTCTCATCAACCTGATTTGAATTTCGAAAGCAATGCAGTTCATAAAGAACTTTTCAAAGTAATTGACTTCTGGCTCGGTATGGGAGTTGACGGTTTACGCCTTGATGCGGTCCCGTATCTCTATGAGCAGGATGGTACCAATTGTGAGAATCTTCCTCAGACATTCGCCTTTCTAAAAAAATTGCGGACGCATATTGAAGAACGGTTTCCGGGACGAATGCTTCTGGCAGAAGCAAATCAATGGCCGGAAGATGCCGTTGCCTATTTTGGAAATGGCGATATGTGTCATATGGCATTCCACTTCCCGTTGATGCCACGAATGTTTATGGCTTTGCAAATGGAAGACCGGTTTCCGATTATTGACATTTTGGAACAAACGCCACCGATTCCTGAAAATGCACAATGGGCAATATTTCTCCGTAATCATGATGAATTAACACTTGAAATGGTCTCGGAAGAGGAACGTGATTTTATGTACCGGTCATATGCACGTGATCTTTCTGCAAGAATAAACCTTGGTATTCGACGAAGACTTGCACCGCTGTTACAAAATAGTCGCCGCCGGATTGAATTACTTAACATTCTGCTACTATCCCTGCCGGGGGCTCCGGTAATTTATTACGGCGATGAGATCGGGATGGGTGATAACCATTTTCTTGGAGACCGTAATGGTGTAAGGACACCGATGCAATGGTCACCAGACCGAAATGCCGGTTTTTCACCTGTCAATCCCCAACAATTATTTCTTCCTGTCATTATTGATCCGGAGTATCACTATCAATCTGTAAACGTTGAAAATGAAGAAAGAAATCTTTCATCGCTGCTATGGTGGATGAGAAGGGCCATAGCAATGCGTAGAAAATTTAAAGCGTTCTCACGGGGATCAATGACATTTGTAAAATCCAGCAATACATCAGTACTCTCCTTTATCCGGAGAACTGAGGACGAAATTCTTCTTGTCATTATCAATCTGTCGCGTTTTAGTCAGTCTGCATTTCTTGATCTTTCACAATTTTCCGGATTTGATCCTGTTGATATGTTCAGTAGTAACCGGTTCCCCCGTATTACTTCATCACCCTATCAGCTCACGCTTGGCTTTCATGACTATTTCTGGTTACACCTTAAACCGGATCATCATGCAGATCCCCGGACTGAAAGTTACACTCTTCCGGATTTCAGTACTGGTACACGATGGATTGAATTATTCACAGGAAGCTCAGCACGAAAAATCGCAGCAGAAGTTCTTCCTGAATATCTTGAACAGCGAACAACAGCAGGATGCCGCCCCAAACCCATTACTCAAACGTCAATCATCGATCAATTTACAATAAAGAACAACTCTTTTCTCGCACTATTACTTTTAATACGCGTAAAATATGCAGACAACAAGATTGATACGATAATTCTACCCCTCACACTTGAACTTGAAGCACTGGCAAATGCGGTTATCGGTGATGATAAAGGACTCATACTTGGACTTGTCAACAGTGGTTCTGACGGGATAATGTACGACTGTACATTTCATCCGGAATTCCTTCAGGCGTTATCCGATATTGTCAAAAACAAGCGTACACTTAAAGGTCTTCATGGTGAATTGTATGGGGAATCAATAGAAAGGAAATATACCTGTATTGATGAAGTCGTTAGCCCCGTTTCCCGTATTATAAAAGCTGGAAAGCGTAACTCCTGTGCATCACTGAATGAAACCATGTTCATAAAGGTTTTCAGGAGACTTGAGGAGGGAATAAATCCGGAAGTTGAACTCCCGTCACGATTGACATGTGACGACTGTACAATTATCCCGAGACATCTTGGTTCAGCATCGTACAAAGGTGCAGATATAACTATATCCAACATTGCATCATGCTCTGATTTTTTTAGCCATTCCAAATCCTTATGGGGATTAACCCTTGACTCTGTAATACTATTTCTTGAAGAATCTCTGGCTAAAAGCAGCGAAATGGCTGTCGCGCAATCAGCAGCAAATGATAAAAAAAATCTCTCATCGTCAGGCGATAACTTATCAAAAACAACTGGAAGCCTCTTTCAAAAGAAAGTTCAGAAATTAGGTGAAATTACCGCGCAGATGCATCTTGGTCTGGCATCTGAACTGGATGTGGATTTCAAAAAAGAACCCTTTACATCATTGTATCAGCGAAGTCTTTATCAATCGTTCCGTGGATTGACACACAGGATATTCGGTTTTCTGGAATCAGCAATTGAGTCAAACAGCTTCGCCCCTGAACATATCGAAAAATTCAAAAATATCATCCGGCTTCGCGGTGAGATAGATATGCTATTCAAGCGATCTGTTACCACCAGAATAACTGCATATCGTACAAGAATACATGGCGATTATCACCTGGGCCAGATTCTGTTTATGGATGAACAATTTCGTATTTGCGACTTTGAAGGCAATCCAAGAAATACCTTAAGCGAACGACGACTCAAACGATCTCCGCTAAGCG
>CAYMGX010000174.1:0-7168 GCA_964390065.1 uncultured Fibrobacter sp.
CAATTGGGTTTGTTCCAAGCATTTTTTGAAAAGTTTCAACAGTTGCAAGCATAAATGGCTGTATTAAATCGACACTGATTTCCTTCATATAAAAGGCCTTTCTTTTTTTAAGTAATGAATGATCATATGTATTTGTACCATTGTTGAATGCAAAAAGCAAAAAAAATGCATTTTACTTATTAGTTCTGCTTACCTGATGACAGGACAGGTCGAGACCTGTCCCTTACAAGTTTACAGGATAACAATTAATTATATTTAATGGGTGGTACATTTTGAAGTGCCCACAGGTGACACACTTTCAAGTGCCCGGTGACACGAAATATGGTGATTTCGCAGTAAATATATCTGTTACCAGCGGCTGCAACTGGGATTTTAATCAAAAAACATAAAAACAACATAATCCGGAGGGATTAATGACTTTACGAAAAAAAATTACCGGATTTATCAGTCTATTTTTCTGTATTTCAATTAATGCATCAGATGATACGCAAATGGAACTTGAAATGCGTACGCAGGCATCAAAGAAAGTTCATTGGTGCAAGTCTGCAAAAAAGAACCATCTGAAACATGTTCAGATTCTGTCGATCAATGATTTTCATGGACAGATTATTGTAAGACACAAATGAGAAAAGTGACGGACGTTTTCAGACTCAAAAATATTCGTAGCCTGAAGTCACCCTGATACAAAAATGTTTAGTATGTTATTTTCACGTTTAATTCAGATAAAGTACTGAAATTTATCTTCTGGAAATATTTGAAAAGCTCAGTGTGGTCAGGAATTCCTTATGAAAGCTTTCGTGATCCTCCTGTTTGTCTGCCTGCTCCGCTTCAATCTGCAGCACATCGTATCCAAACAGTTTGATATGGTATTCGGCACAGACACCGATTTAATAGTACCGCTCTGCTATGCTCTTTTTTGTTGTTTCGTATTGTATATTAATACCCAACGCTATTTTTTTGCTACCAAAGTAGCCTAAAAGTCCGTCTGGCACATGCAACGGTTAAAATTTGAGCGATTGAAAAGTGCTTTTTGGCGGAAGAACGGTTGCAATCTGCCAAAATCATATTACCTATCAGCTACATAGTGATTTACTTGTCTATGACGATGAGATCTTGTAAGAATTGAGTGTAACGATTAATATGCATATGATAAAACTCATTGCAACACTCTGCTATTGTCAAGTGGCAGCAGCAATTGATTTGTCAGTAAATGATTCGGTAATGGTGGATTCTGCAACTGTATGTAATGAGCAAACTGAGCTATCAAAAGAAATAAATACATCTCGTCATTCAAATCCTGCTGATTATATACCTACGGATACGTTACTACAGGATGTCCCCCAATCGACAAGCGTTCAGCCTCCAAAGAACACGAGTGGTACGAATATACTGAATGATTCCATTCCGTTCGGAAATCCGCTTGATGAAAAAATTCAACTCCCCATGAAAAACATCGGGGCTCTGGAAGAGCGGGGTTCAGAAGATATATTTACAAAAAATGATAGTTGTACTATCGACGCTTTAAAACTGATTCCACCAGGTCAACCAAACGATTCGATTTCTATTCATACAGATTCTGTTGCAAGGGATAGTCTTCCGGTTCTTGATCGTGTAGTCATAACCGCTAAACGTCAACAAAGAATTCCGGTCTTTGGGACTACATCCATAACACAATATGATTCTTCAGAAATTCGTCGTTCGCCGGGTAACTTCGGGGATGTAAGTCTGATATTGTCAAGACACCCATCGTCATCTTCTGTTGCTACATTCAACGATAACTCATTTAGTATAAGGGGCGGCCTTCCCTCTGAAAACGTATTCATTGTTGATGGTTTAGAACTGGATAATGTCAGTCATTTTATGCAGATTAACATGAGTAAAAATGGGAGCCTTGGAATATTTGATACACGAGCCATTCGAAACATGACTTTTTATACCGCAGGGACTCCTGTTGATCTTGCTTCGAGAATTTCTTCTGTTGTTGATATTCAACTCTGTACAGGAAATGATAGCAGTTGGTCACATGAAATCGACCTGGGTATTAATGGTGTTGGGTTGATGAGTCAGGGACCATTGCCATTAAATGGATCAAGTTACTTGCTACTGCTTCGGTATGCAAACTTAAAGTTACTGGATACGTTTTTGCAGGGAACGGGCATTCCAAAGTATGGCGATGGATTACTGAAGATATCGATACCGATTGGAACTGGTGACAGACTTCAGGTCCTTGCTGTTGGGGCTTGTGACAACTATGAAGAAAATAGTGACTATTATGGAATAAAAAATGTATTTAACGTTAAGCTTAAAAACGGGCATTCCATTTCAAGCAGTACTATTGCCGCGGATGTCGCCTGGTACCGGACTGGTAAATATTTCCGGAATTCGCTTTTAATTACCGGGAGTAATCAACATAAAGATGACTTAAGATTGTTCAGGGGAGATGAAGACACTACACTTGTCAGTTACTCGTTGGCACCTATGACAAGTACACCACAGGGATACCTTTTTCTCCTCCGGGGTTCTGAACTTACGACAAATTCGATCAATTCTTATAACGATATAAGAGAGCGGTTTTCGATTACTGAAAATATTTCTGTCTATTTAAATAATGACTGGCTTGCTTCAGCGGGTGTATTCTGCAAATTGGAAAAGTTCTATTTACGAGCTCAATGGGGAATAGAACATTTCAGTATAGTTCTGGATCAGAATGAGGTGGATACATTTAGAAGTCGTCAGAAGTTGCCTGAACACTCCTACTATCGTTCCGGATTTGATAACCGTGGTTCTTTTCACAACGTCTCACCTGGAGGATACCTGCAAATTGCTACTCGCAGTACACCACTATCTTTTCGTACGGGGGTTCGGCTTAGCAGAGAGAGCATTGTTAGTGAAAGTGGATTGACAGCGTATGCCGGGACAACATACAAATTTAAGAATTCTGGAAATCTATCACTGGGCCTGAATTGTGTCGAGCAAGTTCCAGGCAGGTTGAATGAATTAATTTTCAGATCGCTTAGTTATTATGCAGATAACAATAATTATGTTAATTCGATTCGTGGTATTGAACTTCAAAGGTGTATTCAGGCAGTTATTGAGCACGATTTAAAGATCGGAAAATCGCATGAGTGTAGTTTTACAAGCTATAGTAAATGGTATGATCATGAGGTCGCTTTACAAGCACCAGACTTGCCATGGTTTAGAGTTCAATTTGATATTGATAACAATTGCAGGCTTGAAACTGCTAAAGGGAAAAGAAGTGTTACTGGAACGGAATGCATTATCAAAGGAAAATTATTTGAACGAATAAAATACCAGGGTGCCGCATCTTTATCTGTTGGGTACGACAAATATTTCGATGGGGAGTGGTATCAGGATGGTAATGGCTTTTTACGTAAAGTGTCGTTCTCTGTTGATTGCAACGTATGGAGAAAGCACTATTTGACTGCAAGTTTTGATGCACAGTCAGGTAAAAAGTTTTCCAGTGTTTACTATGACAGTACCACAGGTTACTGGTATGCTGATAAGAATTCCCCCTTCAATTCAGGATCACTCGATCCTGTCTTTGACCTCTCTATCAGATATACAATGCACAGGACAATTGGCGCCCTGGATTTAGATCTCTACGTCGATGTTTACAATGTACTTAATTTAACACCAGTAATCGAAAAAAGAGTAACATCATGGGGGGAATACCAGGAGCTCCGTAAAAATGGCATAGTCCCTACCATTGGCTTACGACTTACTTTTTAGACCTTGGAAAATCACCCATAAAACAAGATTGATAAAACAGTTGCCCGGAAAATCGCTGAGATGTAAAGCGCTACAGAGGCTTCACGCAGTTCGAACTGACTGAGCTATCGCTTTAGTCAAACCAGAAATCCTGATCAACCGTATCCCAATCTGTATCTGGTGTACATTTTTCTAATGTCAGATCTGATAAATCTGCTTCATTACCTTTCTGGATATTTTTTCCAGACGGTGACATTCCCAAACTATCAAACACCAGCTTTGATACCTCTGGCATTATTGGTATATCTAATCGTTCATAATCATAATCATAAAAGAACGTACTTCTTATCGAATCGATATCAAGATGTTGAACTGCAGTATTGTCTTTGTAAATAAGTAACGAATCATCATCACTGTCATTGTAGATGTCACAATACAAGCTGAGTGCTCTGTCAAGGAGAAGAAAGTGGTAATCTGTTGGCATAAAGAGATCTGCATGGCTATGAGCAGCATATAATTTTTGCATCTCGTTAAGTAATATATCAACTCTGTTACCAAACAGTTTGATAGTGTAATCATCAAGCCAAAAAATGTCAGT
Source organism: uncultured Fibrobacter sp. (assembly GCA_964390065.1). GTDB lineage: Bacteria > Fibrobacterota > Chitinivibrionia > Chitinivibrionales > Chitinispirillaceae > JAAZBG01. The sequence goes on from CAYMGX010000174.1 coordinate 4,328, forward strand.
ATCAGTCGCCTGAAATCTTAAATTATCAATTGCTAAATCAAGAGAATTTTCGAGGACTGAAGTAAAAACGGTATCGGGTTTAGTTGCGAATTTAAGCATAGCGTATCCTTATATGTCAAATTGTGTATTTTGTTCTTTTCGATATCCAGATCCAAAGTAGTGTATACATGAGCTGTCTTCAATAAAATGTATTTTTTCCTCACGTAAAGATTACAGATCTATTACTGGAAGTTGACAAGTAGCCATTCTTTGATCAAGATCGCAACCTCATTGTAAATATCTTCGAAATACAAAAATCATGCATACAATTAAAGATTTGTTGTTATTGTGACTTTATGGATATCAATTTATCAGTAAAACTTCTTACAAGATCAGATGTTATTCGTTTATTGATTTCGGCAATAGATTTACAAACATTGAGTGCTTCTTTCGTGGAAATACATTTTTTATTTGTTAGATACAGTAGTAACTGAAGTCCCCAGACTGGTTTGACATCTGATTGAGTGCATTGTTTACGCAGAGATTTGTCGTTTGTGAGACAACGCCATTGTTTTTCTTTGCAAATAAGAAGACAAAGCAGATCTTGTTGGCTGCATTTTCCTATAGCATCGGTAGCTGCTTTTGCTAACATCGTAAATGTCGGTTCATATTCTAATAGACCAATTGAAATCAGCTTAGATCCTGTGAGTCTGTTAACTTCATATAAGATTGGAGTTGGAACGTAGACCTTATGATCTGCTGCAATCAAGGACAAAATGTGCTCTGCTTTTGCATCGATATAATCAATCAAAACATTAGCATCACAAATTAAGATATCTGTTGGTTTCAATATTTTCCACTACATAAAGTCCTGTTAATGAAAAAAGGGGAGGAATATACTCCCCTTTAGTAAATTTAACGATCTTTCACTTCAAAACGGAAAAATTCTTTGCCGTAATCGCTCGCATGGATAATTCGTTTAGTTCTGTAGTGTTTGAAGTATCTACAGTAGATAAACTTTTTACCAGGACTGGGTTCAGTTTTTTTGTTTTTTTCCATTTTTACACCTCCTTCCTTCTTTTACTTGAAAGAAGGAAGGATTTAATGTAAATTCTAAAAGCATTTTATAAATTACCTTCCTTTCAAGGTTAAGGTTGTTTAAAGAGGGACCCAAGTACGAATTGAGTCCCTCTTTTTTATGTTTTCCACTCAAGAGCTTGTTTTTCAGCCATTTCCCACTCATTAGACAATTCACGCATTTTCATCAGAGATAACCCAAGAATTTCGCTAGCGGCCCGAAGTGTTATTAAGTTACGATCAAGTGCTTTCCGAACCAGATATAACAAGTGGTCTTCATTGAAATCAAAATTACCCAAAGCTTGTGGTTCATAATGGTCCTTAAGATCATGATTATACTTATTTTTAAAAGCAATACAGAATCTTTTATAAATCTCCGAATCATCAGTTAGAAATGATAGTCGTTTTAATACCGTCAGATAGCTTACCCGAAAGTATTGTTTTATGTACAAAATTCTATCAACGGGATGCATTCCATACGCTTCTTTGTACTTATACTCAAATTCTTTTTCAGGCATTAAGAATAGTCCAGCAAACAGATCTGCTTCATCTTCCTCTTGTTTATCGCGAGCTTCATCTTTTTCAACCCCAAAAGAATCAGGATGTAATAAAATGTGCCCCAATTCATGGGCAATAGTGAATATTTTACGTTCAGTAGTTATTGAGTCGTTAATATTTACTGCAATGGCTGGCCCCCCATCATTCTGATTAATGCAAAAGCCAAATCCACAATCCGGATCTCTGTTAAAAGTAAAAACTTTAATTCCAGCATTTTCGACTAATGCGCAAATATCGTTAATAACACCATTATCTTCCTGTAAACCCAATTGTTTTCGTGCATATTTGTATGCTTTATAAACATCTTTTCTTGGTACGGTGCTGATTTCGATCTTAAATTCTTTTTTACATCCAAGCATTTCTTCCAGGTGGATGTAGTTTCTCAGCCAATATGCAAATTCAATTTTTACTTGTTCTTTCAGGTTATGCATTTTTGAAGACAATTTGTCTTTAACCCGATAACGTAACGATGGTAGTTCCGGAATAGGTTCAAGTAATTTGAATATATCAACCTCTAATGCATTTGCAATTAATTGAAGAGTAGATACTTTTGGCTCTTCTTTAGCACCTTCTATATTAGCATAAGTTGCCCTGCTAATATTTGAATTTTTCGCCAGCGCTTCTTGCGACAAATTATTCAAATTTCTATACCTCTTCAAATTATTCGAAAGATTAATTAGTGATTCTTTTCTAGCCATACTTACGCCTCCTTATTAACATACTATACAATATATATTATAATACATATATTGTATAGAGAAATAATACAAAATATCTTCAATATTAATATTGCTTATTAAACTAAACAATTAAACGACAACAGTATGTTTAATAATATAGGGAAACCGCTCATTGATGTCAAGGGGGCAATTGCATTTTTCCACAATATCTTGTGACTTTTATTTAATCATGCTACATTATATAGTACTTGTTGTTTAAAATAGGATGCTGTAAAGCTATATAGCAGAACCAGTTACAGAAGAGATTAAAATTTAACTCTCAGGAGGTTTGCATTAAGTCAATAATACTGATTTTGTTGTCCAGAGAGACTCAAGCCACGCAGTAATAAACTGGCTCAGGATGTAATTTATACGTTCAATTCATATCGAGTACTGAAATTTTCCTGCTGGAGATATTCTTGAAGAACAGATTGGTGCCAAGCATACGATTTTTTCCGTTTCGTGAGCACTCCTCTTTCAATGACCAAGTTTACATAAGATACATTAT
>CAYMGX010000175.1:0-7128 GCA_964390065.1 uncultured Fibrobacter sp.
ATGATGGCATCGCGGATCAGAAACCGTTTATTGGCGATCCGGTCCGGGAACTTGAGCCATCAGATATCTTGAAGGCAAACTTGCTCATGTTGTCAACAACTGTTCTGTTCACATTTTTCGGTATTTGTACACATTATTTCATTGTGAAGGTACTTTCATGAAACGGATTATTGTTATCACCGGTGATGGTAAAGGGAAATCGACATCAGCATTCGGAACGGCACTACGTGCTGCCGGCCACGGGATGAACGTGTCAATCATTCAATTTATCAAGAGTAATGACGATATCGGCGAGCTTGTATCACTGGCGAAAATTCCAACTATTGACATAGTACAATGTGGCCTTGGATTTGTGATCCATCCAGATCAGAAAGAGTTTTTACGACACCGCAAAGCAGCACAGGACGGTTTGCTTTTTTCAACAGGTAAACTGACAGATCCATCAGTCGGTATGGTAATTCTTGATGAGATCTGTGCTGCAATCAACACCAGACTTCTTGACATTGCTGATGTACTGCATGCGATAGATAAGGCACATGCTTCGATTATTTTAATCTGTACCGGCAGAAACGCACCTGTTGAGCTTATCAGCATCGCAGATACCGTTAGTGAGATTACCTGTATAAAGCATGGTTTTAATCAGGGGATTAAAGCACAGCCTGGAGTGGAGTTGTAATGTGATGCAGTCTGCCAAAAGGATCTTGTTCCCGTCCCGATTACGTTTATTTCATTATTTGTTCCACTATTTTGGTTACTCAGTATTCAAAAAAACCGAATTCATTCCTGGATTCAGATCGGTTCATTCACGACACTGGTTTTAGACGACAGCTTTAACGTATTTTCATAATGGCTCTTTTATCAGGATAAACTTGAACCGGTAGCAATGAATTTCATTTCAGGGAAAGTACCAACGTGAGTACACAATCAGCAATAATTACAGGCAGCAATGGATTTGTCGGGAAGTGGCTTGCAGACCTGCTGCATTCATCAGGGTATCATGTTTATGGAATTGATAACACTGATACATCCCGAAATCCGTCCATAGAATATACCAAAGTAAATATTCTTGAAAAGGACAAGCTTTGTGACCTTTTCGCATCGGTTAAACCTGAGATGATTTTTCATCTGGCCGGTGTGAGTTATCTTCCCGATGCAGACAAGTCACCGTTAAACTCAATTGAGATAAACGTGCTTGGATCACTTTCAATTTTTGAAGCGGCACGAATTACGAGTCCATCAAGCGCAATCCTGTTTGTCGGATCATCCAAAGAATACAGTTCGAATATCAATGCAACTGTTATCACAGAAGATATACATCCACTGCCGGAGAACTTTTATGGTATTACCAAATACAGCGCAGAGCTCTTCGGTCAGCAGTATGTGCGTCAGTTTGGTATGAAAATCTCATTTACCCGCTCGTTTAACCATACAGGACCGGGCCAATCGCCACTGTTTGTTTGCTCTGACTGGGCAAAGCAGATTGTCAATATTGAGCGCGGATTATCCGCACCGGTGCTCCTGACGGGAAGCCTTGAATCAACGATTGATTTTACCGATGTACGTGATGTTGTTGACGGATACTACAGGATACTGAAATATGGAAAATCCGGTGAAGTGTACAACGTCTGCAGCGGGCGGGGGTTCACTCTTGAATGGATTCTTACCTACCTTACCGAAAAATCAAGCAAAAAGATCGAAGTCCGCTCTGAACAGTCAAAGCAGCGCGGCCATGCGACAAACCGCTATTTAACAGGCGATAATTCCAAACTTATGAAACACACCGGCTGGAAGTGTACGATTCCAATGGAGAAGACGCTTGATGATCTATATGCGTATTGGCTTAATTGTTAAGAAGGTTAGGGTTCAAGGTTGAGTAACAAATTGATTTCTGACTCAACCGGTTGTTTTAACAGAGTATTTTCAGGTCTTTGGACAAACGCTGTGTAAACAGCTCGGGTGGTGTAATTACTGTAGTGTCAATTGCTAAAAGGATATGAACATCCTGAAATTGTTTAACCATCAAACAGATAGAATCAAGGACCGAACCTGATGTGGTATCATTGACCGATTGATCATTATGTACTGCAGCCGAACGCAATAATCCGGTGAGTACATCAATCTCAAGTCCTGACGGCAATGCTAAAGTATCCGTGCATCCATCACCACTGTCCTTATACCCATTGATGATCTCGGCAGAATCTCTGCACTTATCACGAGTATCCGGTATCGAATCATGATCAATATCAAGATCCGGACAACCATCATCATCTTCAATGTCATCACAATCTTCAGGTTCATTAATACACATATCAAGCGTATCGGTGATACCATCCATATCATTATCATAATCAGGACATCCATCAGAATCTTCGAACCCATCATGATCCTCCATAATATTTATGCATTTATCAAGACTATCAGGAATTGAATCGAGATCGTTATCAGGATCAGGACATCCGTCTTCATCAGTAAATCCATCGTAATCCTCAGGTTCATTTATGCACTTATCAAGTGAATCGGGGATACGGTCCATATCATTATCATAATCAGGACATCCATCAGTATCTTCGAACCCATCGTGATCCTCCATAATATTTATGCATTTATCAAGACTATCAGGAATTGAATCGAGATCGTTATCAGGATCAGGACATCCATCCTCATCAGTAAATCCATCATAATCTTCAGGTTCGTTTACGCACTTATCAAGTGTATCAGGAACACGATCCAGATCTTTATCATAATCCAGACGTTCATCCCTGCTTTCGAATACCTTTTTACCATTATCCAATTTGTTAACAATACTGTTAGTATCCCTGCCCCGCGGTGCTCCCCAGGTAAGTGCGACATATGATCCGAACTCAATCCCCCGTTTTGGCGCAAAGTATGGAGTTCCTATTGCCCGGTACATTAAGCCGAAATTAAACGGATTGGTATGAACGGCCACCGATGCTTCAGATGCGAACCCCTCCCTGCCACCTGCAATAAAACCAATTTGTAAAGGTACATACCCATTCAGAAATCCGTTTTCGCCATACAGTCTGAATCGGGGAATAAATGATGAACCTGGGGATTTTGTCAGACCCTGACTATACTCAACTCCGGCATTTACATATTGCGATAGCATGTGCATTTTTTGATGATCTTTTCCAAAAAAGTCCCATGATCTCAGATAGGCAGTCGAAAATACTGCCGGAAGCGCTGTGACAACCGTTTTAGATTCTTTCAGAGCATCATTCGAATCCGGAAAATACTCTCCGTTGTTTCTATTAAAAATTCGCAGCCTTGCAGCATCCCATGTTTCACCTGCATCATCAATTGCTGTAATAAGATCGTAAACGGTAAAGTCATTTTTTCTTATCTTATAAGTTACATCGTAGACATCCTTACCCCAGAACACTGCTCCAAGATTTTGAATCTGAAGAGAAAAAGCCCCGTGTTCATCATACAGTATCCCGCCAAGATCAACTCCACCTCCATGACCTGCAGCCGGAAATTTAAATCCGTCATTATCCCAGTTTCCATGAAACCCCATTCCGGCAGTATACACATGAACATCACTTGACACATCAATACTATTGGAATCTGTCCTGTAAGTAATCGCACCACGCTCAGTTTTGGCCATCAGCATTGAATGTCCGAGAACATACTTGACACCAATTCCTGCTGTGGCGTTTCTAAAACCAAATGTTTTTTTAAGAAAATCAATCGAAAAAGGGAAACCATATTTAAACGAAAAATCTGTAGCCCACACAGAAGACTGCTGAAAATCATCAAACTTCAATGTGGTTCCACGCAAAAGCCCCTTGTCCCTGGAAAACAGTATTAAAAAAGGTGCCGCCGGTAAATGAAGATCCTCATCGAAATGTGTCGTTATGTCAAAAGCAAATCGTTGTAGTGACAGATTAGCGATATGAAGTTTCAAACCGGTAAGTATACGCACTCCATTTTTAAACTCATCAGTCAACTTATCCGACACTTCGGTTTCACTAAGGCCATCAATATTAAAACTATTACGTATCACCCTGTTAAAAAGCTTTACATAGCCCTGCAAACTGTCAAGCACATATTGATTAAACGGAGTTACTGCCAGTTTGTCACTTTGTACTTCGGCTGAGATATTAAAGAGTGGAAAGTACATACCTCCCCGATATTTTGCCTCAACACCTGCAAGCGCCGGATTACCATCAATTGATGCATAGCGACTGTCAATTGTATGGAAGATCGTTCCATTGGACCGTATAACCGCAGAATCAGTTTCAGCATTAAGAACCTGAAAGCTTAGTAATGCATATACAACAATAAATAATCTATGTAAGTTCATTATCTATCCCTTTTACCAGACAATAAGTGAATCGGAAGAGTTTGTACCTTCAACATGAAAATATGACTGAATCTTTACATAATCAGTATCATGCATGACATCGCCTGACATTTTAGGAAGTCTGATAAAACATCGTACATCACAGGTATCCGCCAGAAGAACCGAATCAAGTTCCGATCCTGCGACATTGACTGATGACGCTGCTTTTTGACCGCGCACGGGTATTGATATTCCATTATTTCCTGAAAGATTGATAAAGCCATATTTTCTGCAAGCGCTGTCGGATAGTGCTGTTTTTATGAATTGATCCGATCCCATGGAAAGCAGTGTTGTTGTACCTTTGTGAGGTGCACAAACAACATATGCAGTCAAAGCAATATTTGTATTATTGAAAATATCCATAAATACATCGATTTTTCTATCGGTCAGTTTTCCGATGTACCGTGCAGCATCGATCATGGAAAGCGTACTGCCACCGAGATCAACGGTAACAGGATCTGTTATTGCCCATGCAAGTTGCGGCTTGACAGATACATCCACCTTAAACTTCGCTGTTACCTGGCTGATATCGGTCGGATCTTTGAAAACGAAGTCACTGGCAAGTGTCACCTGTGTTCCTTTTGGAATACCGATTTTAGATATGTAAATAAGTGTATCCGGAAATGCATTGACAATTCCTGCAATATTAAACTGCATTGAGTGCTTTGAACTGTTTCGTACTGATGTAAATAACGACGACGAACGTAGTCCTGAAACGACGTTTGTGTTGGTTTGTACGTCAAATACAACACTTAACGTATCAATTCTTGTCCCAGCCTCTGCACCGACGGTAAAATCGATCTTTGTATCAATAGTACTGAAAATCAGTTTCCCTCTGAGAGAATTACGTGTTGCCCTGCTCCATGAATTCGGATATGAAATGGCCATTCTTTGAGTATCCTGCTCATTAGTGTAATTCTCCATTACTTCTGCGACAAGTGACTTGATTTTGAATGCATTTGTAAACACACTGAACATGAGACTATCGCCGGCAGCAATGGTTATTGTATCACCTTTTTTCGCGATCGATGAAAATGAGAATCCAATACGGGTAACCGTCTTTTTCAATGAATCATTCCACTCTGTTAAAATCCGGGAATCGGTATAGCTGGCACGATTGAATGTTTTGTAGGATTTTGGAAGAACTGTATCACCGGAAGCTGTAACCCGTCCGGTATAATAGAGTACCGTGTCTGTTGTACTTCTGATACCAAGATGTGCAAGACTTACTATACTGTCCCTTTTACATAAAAATTGACTCCATACATTATGATGTTCAATGTTGAACTTAAAGGGGATTCCTGTATAGTTGTTGACACGATAAGAAAACCGTCCTTCACCGACATCAATATGTTTCAGGAAGAAAGTATCAGTGATCATACAATTCTCGTTAATTGACTGTGTAAATTTCACATACGCGCCATCAATACTACATTTCCTTACTATCAACCCGTTCAGTGAGCACGCCATTGAGATTCTACCGTTTTTGTCTGCTACATCAGAATTTGCTGTAAAAGTAATATTCAATACATTTCGAATAATTTTATTGCGGACATTAAAGGGTACAACAACAGTACCTCCTGATGGTATTTTTGCAATCGTCTGCGTATCAACACCATGAATTCCAACAATAACATTGGAAAGATTGACCGTTGATGAATTTGTAATTGTCAATGACATAAAATTGGTTAAAGTATCATGAAATTCAACAAGATACATGCCGTCAAGAGGCACAGGAAGCGTAATACTGTAGGTGCCGGGGATAATCGGGCTGATTATTTCGCGAACTATACCAGGACTGTTTACAAGGGGGAATGGTTTGATAACAGCTGTATAGGACTGGGTATCGATTTTGTCAATGCTTGACATAAATGAAGTACCTCCACTCCAGCGCTGATCGGCATATAACGTATCTCCCACATCAACAGTATCGGGATCAATCACGAATGTTGAATCAAGTTGTACATTCCTGTCGAATTCTTTTTTAAGGAAAAAGCTATGATTGGTAAAGGGGATATCCATGGCAGTACGCCACTTTACCGGTGAGTCATCATGTGAACACCCGGTAACAATCAGGATTGACAGACACAATAAAAAAGCAAGGCGATGCAGATAGTGTCTCATGGGGGTCTCTTTCATATAGTTATAATATGTAATTTTAAAAACAAGGAATGCAAAACAAACAGTCGAAGTAATTTCCTCAATTAAAAGCTACATAATGCAAATACTTATAGTACCATAAGTAATCTGCTTGTCATTAAAAAACCGATAGAAATGTCATTATCCTTTTTTAGACTATAACTGTTTATTGCGGAACCCTATTATAATCAACGTAAAGTAACGAGGAATTATAACTTTTATAAAATATGAATTCTGTATGCAGATGTCAATAATTGTTTTTAATAACAGTTATCATTTAATACTCATCAAGCGGTGATACCTGAACTCATTAAAAATGGCTGGCCATGTTTTTGTAAAAAAATCCGACAGTGTGGCGGTTGTTTTTGCATGAATAGTTTATGTTTATGTTTATAAATAGTCAAATGTCAGAGGTACATTCTACCTACTGATACAAATACGTATTGAGGAAGACAAATTGATCACACACACAAGAAAAAAGGAGACACGGAATCAACCATTGTCTCCTTTTTTCTTGTAACAGATAGCTTTCTAATATGGTGTACTGACCGGTCGCAACCGGCCCCTACACCGCCATTTATCTGTAGCCTTTGATCTTTGCAGCCTGAACTCTATCCCGGAATTCC
>CAYMGX010000176.1:0-7119 GCA_964390065.1 uncultured Fibrobacter sp.
CCGATACCTGATGTATCGTTAAAACGATAACTCTTTTTAAGGGTAATGGTGCTGTTTGCGAAAGAACAATGTTCATTCGGTAGTGATGTCAATTGGGGGGAGCAGCGCATAAGTGCTGACCGGAATGAGTCGGTATATCCGTGTTCAGTACCGCAATCAGATATATCACCAAGTACTGACCCGGCCTCAACGGATGAAAGCTGGTCTTTGTCGCCAAGGAGAATCAGTTTACATTGCGGATGAAGCGCCTTGATAAGCTGAGCCATTAGTGACAAATCAATCATGGATGCTTCATCGACAACCAGAATACGGTAGGGAAGCCGCAGGTGCGTCTGATCTCCGATTGCATCAAGAAATGCGTTTTTTTGATTTGATAACAGTAAACGGTGTATCGTTACGGCGTCAGAGGGTATTGCCTTTTTTATTGTATCAGTGCAGGGAAGTGAATTTACAGCATGCATAATAGCTGATTTTAAACGCGCGGCAGCTTTTCCTGTCGGTGCTGCAAGACCGATTCTATGAGTCTCAGGATAGAGTAGAAGGTGAAGTGCAAGAATTTTTACCACAGTGGTTGTTTTACCGCTTCCCGGGCCTCCGCTAATGATACAGCATTTGTTTGCAAGTGAAAGAACCGCACTCAGATACTGATAGTCAATATCCGTGGTATTATTTGAAAAAAAAGAATGGATCAGATCCAGATGTTCAAAAATCATTGATGGAAATATGGTTGTGGCTTTTGAAAGAAAGTACTCTGCGACCTGGTGTTCATCATACCATCTGCGGTAAAAATATAATCGTGTATTGTCAAGAATGAGCGGTTTGTAATCGCCTGGTTTGCCGCAAACATCCGATTGTCTGAGCACATCGATCCATGTTGATGCATCCGGAAACGAAGAAAACGAATGTCGTTCTGTAACAAGCGTTACTTCTACTGATGAAACCAGATTAAGGTCAAGGCAGATATTACCACTGCGTAAAGTACTGCTCAGAGCTGCGACAGAGAGATAGAGGATATCGTTGTATTCTTTGTCAAGTCTACATATAAAATCAGCAAGATGATGATCAAATGCGGTGAAATCGAAAGTTGGTACGACAGTCGTTATGCTCACTGATACTCCGCAGTGCAACGCCTGATGCGCTACACTGCATGCAAATTACTGAACTACGCGATATACCCGGCAACTGTTGATGCAATGGCATCAAGGGTTGGCTGGTCTGGAATGTATTTAACTTTGAATGGTTCAAGAAGGTCAAAACCGCAATTTTTAAGTTCAGCCTGAACCTGATCAATACTCTGACCGCCCCACCCGTATGAACCAAATGCAAACGCGGTACGTTTTTTCGGTGAAAGCGCTTTGAGATAGGTAAGCAGGCCGCTCACGGTCGGGAGAAGATTACTGTTCATTGTCGGAGAACCGACCGCAATATATTTCGCTTCGACAACCTCCGGAAGAATCTGTGATATATGATTGTGCAGTAGCGGCAGCATCTTTACTTTTACACCCTTTGTTTCAAATCCTTTACGAATTGCTTCAGCCATCTTCTGAGTTGATCCCCACATCGTATCGTAAATGACCAATGCAACATTGTCAACATCATTTGATGACCACTTTGTATAGCATTTCAGGATGTCCGCAATATTGGAGCGCCAGATGATTCCGTGACTTGGTGCAATCATCTCAAGCGGCAGAGCATTTACAACTTCCAGAGCCTTCTGAACCTGTGAGTTGTATGAAAGTACAATGTTGCCATAATAGATTTTTGCTTCATCGATAGCTATACAAGCAGGGAATTCATCATCAAAACGTTCCGGTGATGCAATATGCTGCCCGAATGCATCGTTTGAAAACAATATTTTCTCTTCAGGACAGTAACTTACCATATTGTCAGGCCAGTGAATCATTGGCGTTTGTACAAATGTAAATGAGCGTTTTCCGATTGACAATGTATCACCTGATTTAACAATGGAAAATTTCCACTCTTTTTTGTAGTGCTCTTTCAATCCCTTTTCACCTGCTGCCGGAGCAACGACAGTCGCGTTCGGTGCCAGTTCCATAATTGCCGGGATTGCCCCTGAATGATCCATCTCGATATGGTTACAGATAACATAATCGATTTTTGATGGATCAATAACGGAACGGATTCGCTCAATCATCTCGTCGGTAAGGTAATGTTTTACCGAATCTATCAGTGTAACTTTTTCATCAATGATAAGGTATGCATTGTATGATGATCCTCTTGGTGTGAGATAGCCATGGAAATTGCGCAGATTCCAGTCTATGCCGCCTACCCAGTAAATACCCTCGCGCAGTTTTACAGCATCCATTATAAGCTCCTTACAATATGTTCATTATTTACTTAACTATGTAAAATATCGTATTGTTGCAGTGACATGCAAAGAAAAAATCAGATTGGAACGTGATTCGTAATCCACGATACATCTTCGTTATAAAAAAGTAGCTGCCATGCCTTGAATGCACTTCTTTGTTCTGCCTGTCACTGGTCACCTGTCACCTGTCACGTTCTTCCTCACCCATCACGCTGTGCAATTATCTATTTTAGTCCATTAAACACTATATATAGAAATCAGAAAGGTTACCTTGTGATGCAAAACAGTTTGAAAAATGCCATAGAGAGTAAAATACTTCCAACCGTTGATAAACCAATGCGTTATATGGGAGGAGAATTAAACTGTGTTCAAAAGGATCTTTCAAAGGTAAGCCTTCATGGAGTGTTCTGTTTTCCCGATCTCTACGACATCGGAATGTCCCATTTCGGATTGCAGATTTTGTATCATATTGTTAATAAGCAGGATAACTATGCACTGTCGAGGGCTTTTCAGGTCTGGACTGATGCCGAGAAAGTGATGCGTGATAACGGAATACCGCTCTATACGCTGGAATATTTTACTCCGGTGCGTGATGCTGACTGGATAGGATTTACCATTCAGTATGAACTTCAGTATACCAATGTTGTCAACATGATCGATCTTGCCGGTATTTCTGTTCTTAAAGAGTCAAGAACAGACAATGATCCGATTATCATCGCTGGTGGTCCATGTGTCAGTAATCCCGAACCGTTGTCGCTGTTTATTGATGCATTTGCTGCCGGTGACGGTGAGGAAACCGTGCTGAGTATCTGTTCAACTCTTGACATTTTAAAAAAAAGGGGAGCATCACGGGCAGAAAAGCTTGAAGCGCTGTCGAAATTACCCGGTGTCTATGTTCCATCACTGAATGCGTATGCAACAAAAGGCTTCTTTGATGTTCCGGATATGTCAAATATTATTAAGGCATCAAAAATTCCTGTATTACAAAGTGATAATTATCCGCTCAAACCGATCGTCCCGCTTATGAGTGTGGTGCACAGCAGGCTTCCGGTCGAAGTGATGCGCGGATGTACACGGGGATGCCGTTTTTGTGCTGCAGGAACCTATTACCGTCCTGTTCGCGAGCGGGACCCTGATGCAATCGTGGAATCAATTCGAAATGGAGTACGGGAAACCGGCTGGAAAGAGATTGGCCTGTTGTCACTTTCAACAGCAGACTATTCCTGTTTATCGCCCCTTTTGACACTTGCATCTGATGTCGTTGCCGAAAACCGTACCTCGCTCTCGCTTCCGTCAACACGTATCGATGCCTTGACAGATGAACAATTGCAGCAGCTTGATGCAGTTTCACCGGTATCATCCATGACCATTGCACCGGAAGCAGCAAGTATCCGCCTTAGAAAAGTAATCAATAAAGATTTCAGCGATGATGCAATCTATGCGACAGTTGACAAACTGCTCTCCTATAACATTCAGACCCTGAAACTTTACTTTATGATTGGTCTGCCGACCGAAACAGATGATGATATTGAAGCAATGATTGCGATGGTGTCATCAATAGCTGGCCGTGTCCGCGCTGTATCAAAACGGAGAATGGTGAATGTCTCAGTGTCACCCTTCTCGCCAAAACCGCATACTCCTTTTCAATGGGAGAAAATGGAAGATCCTGAAATTCTTCTTGGAAAAGGACGCTACATCAAGAGTTCACTAAAACATTTGAAAAATGTCAAGGTTTCCTATCGTGATCCTGATATTACCCTGCTTGAAACAGTGATGGCCCGCGGTGACAGAAATGTAAGCCGCCTTATTTATGATGCCTGGAAAGCCGGCGCACGGTTTGATGGCTGGGATGAATATTTTGACATACAGAAATGGCGTGAAGCAGCATCGCGGTGCACTGTCGATCTGAGTCGCTATACAGATGCAATTCCGGTTACACAGACACTGCCGTGGCATATGCTTTCCACTGGTGTATCGCGTGAATTCCTTGTTGAAGAAAGGGAAAAAGCGCTTGCGCAGGTTTCATCCGGAGACTGCCGTAACGGTCCCTGTTTACAATGCGGTGTTTGCGGTACCAATCTGAAACCGCTGTTTCAAACATCATATATAGTACCGCAAAAAACGGTAGCATCTGCGGTCTCAGTAAAAAATGAAACACCTGAACATCATTTTACCTATCGGGTACATTACATAAAGGGTGAGAATCTCCGGTTTCTGGGGCATATTGACATGTCGAATATTATTCACCGGGCATTCCTGATGGCATCGGTACCACTTGCTTTCACGCAGGGTTTCAACCGTCATGCGCGTATCTCTTTCGGACCTCCGCTTCCCCTTGGGGCAGCGGGACTTAATGAAGCATTTGATATTACAACGACACGTGCGTATGATGTAAATCTGGCGGAAATAAACCGGTGGCTTCCAAAAGGGCTTGTTCTTGCTACGGTTGAGCCGCTAAGCGGTGATACGACATCGTTGAATGCATCAATAAAAGCAGCACTGTACCGTTTTGTTCCGTTTAATAAAGCACTTCTTGATGGTATCGCCGAAAGAATCAATACGTTTACCGACGCTGGCACTGTTGAAATCAGCGTTGAGAAAGACGGGTTGTTTACGCAAAAGAATATCCGCAAAGGTGTCATTTCACTGGCGATGTCCGGTGATGAATCGTTTGATGCAGTGGTAAGTATTCAGGATGGCGCAACATGTAAACCATCCGAGCTGATTCGTGCGCTCTTTGAACATGGTACACTTAATGATTTTTTATTGAGCCGTATGGCATGTTTTCGTAAAACAGGAAGCAATCTTGTAAAGGTGTAAACGATGTTAAATAAAATATTACTGATTATTATCACTTTTTTTACCGGCTGTAGTGTGTTTGCAGAATCACTGGTGTTCCCGCCATATCTTCATTCGTATGGTATCCGTAAAGCTGTACCGGCACATCTGTTCATGATACTTAAAGGTGCGACAAAGTTTGATGATCCGCAGGGCCTCGCAACGACACGTCTTGACTCATGGGAAGACCCGACGGACAAGAAGGACGATGATGAGGTGATTGTCTATGGTGTCAATTCAGGACGTCATCAGATCATTTACAATACATCAATGTACGCACTGGCACTGTATGGCAATAAGGGGAGCGGTGATGGTCAGTTTCTTTACCCGAAAGGAGTGGCAGCAAATGAGCGGGGTGATGTCTATGTCGCAGATTCAGGGAATAATCGTCTGGTGCGTCTCTTTAATCCTAAAAAAGGATTGCTATGGGTTGCTGCACTCAAGGCGGATTCGGGTGATGGTTCCATGAATGGCCCTTTGCGTGTTGCAATTGACGAAAAGGGTGACGTTTATGCAACGGATGCGATTAACAAAAAGATATTTGTCTTTAATAAAAAAAATGAATTTGTCCATTCCATTCCGCAAAAGGGACAACCTGACATATTCACCGGGAAAATGAGTGCGCTTGCGGTTGCTGATGGAAGTGCGCGATGGAGCCATTTTCGTAATGAACGGGTGCTATTCTGTGCAGATAAAGATGGTACCCGGTTATGGAAACTCGGTCTTGATGGAAAGGTTATTAAAAGTGTGCAGATGCCTGACGGGTATCAGGCGTTTTATGGCGCTATCGATTATTATCACAACTACTGGGTAACCGATAGTAAGAAAAGTTCACTTGTAAAATTCGATCATAATTTAACATTACTGGAGATCTTCGGAAAATACGGTGAGAAGGATAATGAGTTTATTGAACCACGGGGTATCACGATTTATAAACGTTTCGGTCAGACCTTCATTGCTGAAAAAAAAGGAGCACAGTATTACTGGACCGGTACAAAATATAACGGCGCAAGCCTGAAATTTGTTAATCCGTCACAATATGACTTGACTGTTAAGTCTACAGAATATAGCTTTGTATCATTACTTTCCATAAGCGGGAAGGATACTATTTTCTATTTAAAACGAAGGATGATTGTTCCTCCTGTTGATAAAATTGCGATTACAGATACAACGGGTTTTGGCAAGTCGCCGGAATTCATCGTTAAAATGGAGCCAACGTATTCATCGTTTACATATAATGCATGGTTCTATCCATTGACAATAACAAAGTAGTTTGAAAGAGGTATTTGATGGCTTTGAGACGCGAAGAGATTGCACGTAAACTATTACATCTGTTTGCACTGGTTATGCCGGTTTGTATATATTACTTTCCAAAGTGGAATATCCCCTGGTATGTGGCTTCAATAGCGCTTGCTGTTGTGTTCTTTGGGTCAGTCATTGTCGAGACACTCCGTTTCAGAGTTCCGTTTATTCAGAAAATGTTTTTTGCGTTTTTCGGATCAATGCTTCGCGAAGAGGAGACTCATAAGGTAACGGGTTCGACATGGGTTATTGGTGCGGCATTGATATGTTCTGTTATTTTTAAGGGTTACCCACATATTTCTTTTATGGTGCTGACACTTTTCATCCTTGGTGATGCCATTGCTGCGGTGGTCGGATTGAGTGTCGGACGTATTAGAATTATGGGTAAGAAGAGTCTTGAGGGTTCGCTTGCATGTTTTCTGCTCTGCATGATTCTGTTCTTTGCGGCATTCCCGTTTGTTCCCGGATTGCTTGATGTCTGGAATGGGAAGGTACCCTTTATTCTCGCATTTGTTACATCGCTGACGATTACCGTGTTCGAACTGATTCCACTAAAGATTACAAAAAAATATACAATTAATGATAATATTGCAGTGCCTGTTATTGCCGGGTGTGTGCTGCTCTGGTTGTCAAAAGTTATTACGTTCTAA
>CAYMGX010000177.1:0-7083 GCA_964390065.1 uncultured Fibrobacter sp.
AAATGAACTTAAAGGAAAAAACACTATGGAATTAAAAGAGTATACCCGTGCAAACAGGGATGCGTGGAATGAAGTGATGCCTAAACATCAGAAAGTCAATAAAGTTGATTTGGATACGTTTTTTGCCCGTCCGGGTTTTGTTATTCAGTCCGATAAGGATGTATTGCGCATGTTTGACAAAATAAGCATGAAAGGCAAAGATGTTATTCACCTGTGTTGTAATAACGGGGTGGAGCTTATGTCGATCAAAAACATGGGTGCGAATCGTTGTGTCGGCATAGATATTTCGGATGCTGCAATTAGTGAAGCGTCAGAAAGATCAAAGAAATGTAATATTGATTGCGAATTTATACGTAGTGATGTGTATGAACTACCGGAATACCTTTATAATAGTTTTGATGTTGTCCAGATTACGTCTGGTTGTATTGGCTGGATGCCTGATATAAATCTGTTTTTTAATATTTGTCGGAAAGTGCTGCGCCCTGAAGGTTTCTTTTTGATTAACGAAACACATCCCTTTTCAGAATTGCTTCCATTTGATAATTCTGAAATCGAAAACAGATTACAGATCGTGGATAAGTATTTTCATGATGGACCGATAATTGAAAATAGTAGTCTTGACTATATGGGAGGTGAACAATATGATGCAAAAACACAATACTGGTTTGTACATACTATTTCGGAATTGGTAATGGCATTAAATAGAAACGGTTTCAGGATTGTTGAATTTATTGAGTGTACCAGTGATGTCTCTGGTGTACATAAAAAAATTGAGATATTAAATGCACAGATTCCTTTGGGTATGGTAATTTTAAGTGAGGCAAATGGTATGTATCAAATAAACGCACAATAGAAAAAGTTCAAAATAATCATATCGTAATCGCAACAAGTCAGGAGTTGTATTCAATGGCTGATATTCTATTTAACTTTGTTGTAAATAGAGCGTAAATCTATTTCTTGATTTTGATGATATAAAACAATCATTCAAATTTGTAATATGGTTTGTTATATAATTGACTAAGATACACGTGTAGTACATTTCAAAGGAAATAAGTGTAATGGAAAAACAGACCGGGGCTGCAGTGCATTTTAAAATGCTTGAAACAATTAATCGCAGACCTGCGCCATTTTAGTTTTATACTGCAGAGCACAGGCCGTTTCGATTATTGCAACTATGTCAATTGTACCTGGAACGTTGATTAGCATTGCGGGACATGTATTTATTTAAATAAAGCTGAATCCTTATGAATCATACTGGTAAAATCATTTTAAATGGATTAATTACAGGCTTGTTTTTACAGCTTGCGATTGGTCCTGTTTTCTTTTTTGTTACAAATGTAACGTTACAAAGAACACTGCTTGATGGACTTGCTGCTGTTATGGCAGTAACCATTGTGGATTATTTATATATAATACTTGCGATTGTCGGGGTCGGTAACGCATTTGAAAATGTCAAAACAAAAAAAATATTTGGAATAACCGGCTCATTAGTTCTGATTGTATTCGGAATTATCATAATGAAAAGTGTATCAGATAGCGGGAATTCAAATACTGCTATTAATACCTCCAACAGTCTAATTTCAAGTTTTACGTTCGCATTTTTTCTGACAATTTCAAATCCGTTAACGATCCTGTTTTTTACAGGTGTTTTTACTGCAAAGACGGTTGAATACAATTACACAAAGAGAAAATTAAATCTGTTTGGTTTCTCAGTTGGTTTGGCAACGGTCATATTTCTTGGATTGTCTGTAATACTGTTTTCACTGCTAAGAGAATCAATCCCGGTAATAGTGTTAAAGATATTGAATTTTATTGTAGGGTTTGTATTGGTTTGTTATGGAATAACAAGTATAATAAAAATACGCAAACAGCAAAGCCAATTGACTAAGTGTTTGACAAATGAATAAATACGTGTTCTTGATAGCAGTGCAAATTTATGAAATGCTGAAAAAAAACGCGAAGACTGGATTGGGAAAAAAGTAAAATTTTAATAAGCAATGTTACCCTTGAAGTAAAG
This sequence comes from uncultured Fibrobacter sp., assembly GCA_964390065.1. Classification (GTDB taxonomy): domain Bacteria; phylum Fibrobacterota; class Chitinivibrionia; order Chitinivibrionales; family Chitinispirillaceae; genus JAAZBG01. The sequence goes on from CAYMGX010000177.1 coordinate 2,018, forward strand.
GATAAAAAGTGGCATCAACTCAGGATTTCGTCGATTACATTCTCGAACAGATAGAGAATGCCGGTGTCATAACATACAGAAAAATGTTCGGGGAATATGCTGTTTATTCCGGCAGGAAAGTTGTTGCATTGATATGCGATAATCAGCTGTTCATTAAGCCGACTGCGGGAGGAAAAACATTTATCGGCAATGTCACAGAAGCCCCGGCGTATCCCGGTGCAAAAATGAGTTTTTTAATCGAAGATAATCTTGATAACCGTGAATGGATCAGTGAATTGATACGGATAACGGCACGGGAATTGCCGGAGCATAAACTAAAAAAGAAGAAGTGCAGTTGAGGATTAGTAGTAAGTGACGCAATACGAGACGGCCCCTGAGCGAAGTCGAAGGGCCGTTTCGTATCGTACGCAAGTACTGCAACAGGTGGTTGAACTATGATAGCACGTACAATTCTTCATGTTAATATTGTGAACTATTATGTTACTATTGCCCGGCTTCATGACCATTCGCTTGACAATAGACCAGTTGCCGTACGGGCCGGCGGGTCGCAGCGGGTGCTGCTTGATGTATCACAGGAGGCTCTGTGTGCGGGTGTTACAAAAGGCATGATCGCCGACACTGCAAAAAGAATCTGTCCCGATCTTATAATAACTGATCCCGCGCCGCATGTTTACGAAAAGACCGATAGCTTTCTGCTTGACAGTGCGCTATCGTTGTCACCACGGGCTGAACTCGCCGGACCCGGTCATGTATTTATTGATCTGTCAGGTACCACACGGCTTCACGGAAATGCGGTGGATGCCGCTGATAAAATGCGAAAAAATATCAGGAGTGCATCGGGCATTATCTGTTCGCTCGGGATTGCGTCAAATCGTCTTGTCAGTAAAGTCGCAACACGGGTGGTTAAACCCGATGGTCTCTGTACGGTCGTTGATGGATGCGAGTATGAGTTCATGAATCCGCTTCCGCTAACGATGCTGCCTGGAATTGACACAAAAATAATAACACAGTTGCATCAGTTTAATATTCATCTCATACGTGATCTTGTTAAAATACCGCTGAAAACGCTCTATTCAGTATTGGGTCCTGCAGCCGAAGAACTGCGGCGGCGTGCACAGGGGATTGACAATGCGGATGTTATGTATGTCGGCGAAAAACATACAACGGTCGATGAGGATGTGACCTTTGGAGAGAAAACCAACGATTCAACGGTTATTGCCGGCTATCTTTTTACACTTGTCTCAAACGCAGGCGCACGGATACGCGCAATGGGACTTGCTGCCGCAATGGTATCACTTATTATCAGCTATGCTGACGGTGCAACGGCAAAAAACATCATTCGGCCCATTGCTCCTGTCAGGGGTGATCTGACACTGTATTCGGTCTTTAACGCACTACTGAAAAAAACATACACCCGCCGTATCCGCCTTACATCACTGGCAATCTCCTGTGATGAACTAACATTCCCATATGGTCAACTCGATCTGTTTAATGATTCAGAGCGGGAGGAGCACCTTATGACTGCTATTGACACTATTAGAAAGTCGTTTGGTACGGGTGCAATCGGGTTTGGGACCTCTCCCCCCCGGCCCCCCTCCCAAAGGGCAAAGGGGAGGGAACGAGGTGTTTATGCGAGGAAAAATGCATAAATTGGGAATGATAATATGCATAATGTAAATTAACAATTAGAATAAACATCACCCATTAATCTTTCTCCCCCTCTACACTTTGTGGAGAGGGGGCCGGGGGGTGAGGCTTGGGGAGAGGTCAATGCTTAACGCTATCAGTAACTATTCACTTTTACGCGGAGTGTATTCTCCATACGCTATATGTAAAGAAGCACAGAAACTCGGCTATGCCTCTGTCGCACTCATCGACAGGAATAATCTATACGGTTTTCCTGCGCTTATTGACGCATGCGATGAGTTTAATCTTGTTCCTGTCGCTGCTGCAGAAATTGATGCATTTGATGGTAGTGCGGTGGTCTATGCTGAAAATGAAACAGGCTTTGGAAATCTGTGCAGAATTATCAGTGAAAAACAGTGCCGGAAACATTTCTCATTGTGTGGTTCTCTGAAGAGTAACACCGATGGACTTCATATTGTATCCGAATCTGTCAATGTACTTGTATCCGTTCGCGAATGTGCAAATGTCTATTACAGAATACAGTCATGTAAACGGCCGCCAAAGGTTATTACCGATGTGTCTATCCCTGCCGTGATCCTTCCTCAAATGGCGTTTATCAACAGTGATGACTTCTATACACATCGCTTGCTCAGGGCAATTGACTGTACAACAACATTGACACAACTGGATAAAAAAGAGCTGTTTGCGGATAGTGCTCTATTTCGTCCGTTTGATGTGATTGTTGAACAGTTTGGTATATTTGAAAAAGCAATAGATACAACGCGACTGCTTTTTGAACGTTTATCAAATGTAAATCTGTACAAAAAGCGTCCCTGGATCATGCCCTATACCGATGATCCTCAGGATGCATCACAAACGCTCAGAGACCTTGCGTATGGTGGCGCAGAGAAACGGTACGGGGAACTGTCTGAACCGGTTCTCGACCGTCTTGATTATGAACTATCCATTATTGAAAGTAAAGGTTTTTCCGGCTATTTTCTTGTTGTAAATGATATCGTGAAGCAGTCACCGCGTACCTGCGGGCGGGGGAGTGGAGCTGCAAGTATTGTCGCATATTCACTCGGTATCACTAATGTTGATCCGCTGCGATATAATCTGATGTTTGAGCGTTTTCTCAATCCCGGCAGAACCGATCCGCCTGATATTGATATCGATTTTGCCTGGGACGAACGGGATGATGTACTTGATTATGTTTTTAAAAAGTATACAACAGCTCACGCTGCAATGGTCGCAACGCATCTTACCTGTGGTGCGCGCATGGCGATTCGTGAGGTCGCGCGACTGTACGGTTTGACAGAAAGTGAAATAAGTACGGTGTGTAAAAAGATCCCGTACTTTGTTGACACGCCGGAAAAAGATGAAAACATTGAGGAAATTCTGCATCAATGGCCGACGCTGGCAACTATGCCGTTTGATCCCCCCTGGCCTGATATCCTAAAAGATGCAGTCAGAATTATGGGGCTCCCCCGCGGGATCGGAACTCATTGCGGCGGGGTGATCATTACACCGGTGCCAATACAATCAGTTGCTCCCGTGCAGTATTCCGCAAAAGGATATCCAATTATTCAATGGGAGAAGGATGGGGCTGAGCGGATGGGGCTTGTCAAGATTGATCTTTTAGGTAACAGGTCGCTTGCAGTGATACGTGATGCTGTTGCGAATGTAAAGAGAGAACATGCAGATTTTGATGAACGGACATGGGATCCGCAATCTGATGTGGTAACACAACAACTACTTGCTGAAGGCCGTTCTATAGGGGTTTTTTATGTAGAATCACCTGCAATGCGATTACTTCAGAGGAAAACACGCAAGGGTGATTTCGAGCACCTTACAATACATTCGTCAATTATCCGGCCGGCAGCAAATAAGTACATTCGGGAATATGTCAGACGTCTTCACGGGGAACCATATACCCCGCTGCATCCATCTCTTGGCACGACGCTATCAGAAACCTTCGGGATCATGGTATATCAGGAGGACGTTTCCAAAGTGGCAATTGCGCTTGCTGGTTTTTCTGTTGAGGATGCAGATATGCTCCGAAAGATCATGTCGAAAAAGGCGAAGGGGCGTACCTTTGATGAGTTCAGGAAAAAGTTTTATGATGGTGCAACAAACAATAATGTTGCTACTAAAATTATTGATGCAGTCTGGGAGATGATGCTCTCGTTTAGCGGGTATTCATTCTGTAAACCACACTCTGCAAGTTATGTGCAGGTAAGTTTTCAATCCGCATATCTCAAGGCACATTATCCGGCGGCGTTCATGGCGGCTGTGCTTTCGAATTACGGGGGGTATTATGGCACACAGGCGTATATCAGTGAGGCGCAGCGGCTTGGTGTTACTGTCCTACCACCGGATGTCAACCGCAGTGATACATCGTACATTGCAGAAAGAAACGAGATTATAACCGGCCTGTGTCAGATAAAGGGCCTTTCCAATGATGTAAAAAAACAGATTGTTGCAGACCGTAAAGAAAACGGAGTATATGATTCCATTGAGAATCTGCTCCAACGGATTGCCATTACCGAGGCTGATGCAGAGAAGCTTGTTGTTGCAGGGGCTTGTGATCTGCTGTTACCGAAATCAAGTCGTCCTCAGCAGTTCTGGATAGTTCGCAGATTTTACCGTACCGGTCGCAATGAATCTGTTCCGTCACTGAAGCCATTGACCCTTGATCAATATCTGCAGTATCAATATCAGATTCTTGGGTTTCTTACAGCATGTCACCCTATAACGCTTGTAAAAAACAGTTACAATGGTCCGAAGATCAAGGCATCTGCGATTGACAGTTCGGTAGGAAAAAACATCGTCATTGCAGGATGGTGTATCACTGCGAAAACCGTTTCAACAAAACATGGTGATACTATGGAGTTTGTTACCTTCGAAGATGAAACCGGAACATTTGAAACGGTGTTTTTTCCGGATATTTACAAAGTGGCAGCACCGTATCTTGCACGGTATACGGCATTTCTTCTTTACGGAATAGTGACACAGGAGTTTGATGTTGCGGTACTTGAAGTAAAAAGAATAGGGAATATGTCGTAAAGAGACTTTTTTCCAATTTGCCGGTTAGTTATAGGTAAATCATGTCTGTTTGGGAGAGACATTTTTCATACGCAGTATTGAAACAGTTCAATGAAATAAACTATTGCCTGTCCTGATGGTGATTCAAATGTATTGACAATTCCTAAAAGAAAGGTAAGAATGATAATATGCCAGGGTTGAACTATACCCGTAAATGTTATAATGGCCATAATGATTGCGGGCAGCATTGATGCAGATTGCGGATGAATAAGTATGATTTGTCTTGATAACAATCTGCTACGACACCGCATAGAGAGTAGAAAAAATGGTTAAATGACGTCAAAAAATGCAGATGCAACAAGATACAAAGCTGAATGAGTAAGGTCAAATATGAG
>CAYMGX010000178.1:0-7057 GCA_964390065.1 uncultured Fibrobacter sp.
CAAAACAATCTGTAACAATATCTTGTGCATATCACTCACGCTCAACCGCGGAATTCAGGATAAAAGCAGAACATCCTTCACTGTGTATGCTGATTGTAACAATTCCCTATTGATTTTTACTCTCCATGTTTGATAATATATATATAGATAAGTTTAAACGTTTAACTTCAAGGAACAATTATGCACATTAAGTCATTCTTTTTAATTACTTTGATGATTGCCGTGGTTGCGTCAGGAGCCCCTAAAAAAGAGGTTAAACCGCAGTTTAACCTGATACCAGCCCTTCCAATTGATGTCTCACAGTCAAAAGAAAAGAATAAATGGGCGGTGGCCTTTTTTGATACATATATCAGGTTCAGGCTTGAGCCACTCAAGGAGATACATACATTTCCACGTGAATATGTGTATAATCTAATTCCACAGCTCTATACATTTACACCAACTGATGAAAGCACCTATTACGCCGCAGCGCAAAAGAGTAATGCAACACATTTCATGATCCCGCAGTTTGAATTTACAAAAAACAAAACGGTACTCTTTAATGTCAATATTGTTGATATCCAGACCAGATCCACCATTGTGTCATTTGACAGAGAATTTTCAGTCGATCAGATTCCTCAGAATCTTGACACTATTTTATGTAAAATGTTTAATCAGATTAACTACCCGCTTTCGACACAAAGCATACGTTTTTTTCAGATTTCGATTGCCGGTCCAACACTGCGTTCGCTTAAAATGTTCGGTGAAACCGTTTACGAAGAAAGAAACACCTTAACACCATCATGGACTAAATTTGCATCAGAATATGAAAAATGTATAACCAAAGATCCAACGCTGCTGATTGCGCATTACAATGGCAGTGATGCAATGATGAAGTCTGGACAATACGAGAAAGCATCTAAGTATCTCAGAGAGTTACTCGATCTTGTTCCAATCCATACAGATCTGTTTCTCTATTTGTCTACTGCATACAGAATGAGCAACAAGCCCGGTGATGCGTATCTGATTACATCAAAGTTTGACGAAATGGGACTGAAAACCAATCCGTATTTATTTGAAAAAGCGAAAGTGTTTGAAGCTCTGAAACAATTAACCAACGCTTACAAGGTGTATTATCAGATACTTCAGAATGATCCGAAACATGCGGACGCACTTCTTTTTTGTGCACGTTTTTATAATAATGATTCAAAGTTCTCAAGCTCCATACCATTTTCTGATGCACTTATCAAACTCGATAACAGTAATGGATACGCGTTTTTCGAAAGAGGCCGCAGTCTGCTTGGACTTGGTAAAATAGATCTGGCGGTCAATGCTCTTCAGAATGCAAACAAACTTCAGCCATCAGATCCATCATTTGCAGAGTACCTCGGTGATGCACTGGTACAGCAGAATAAAAATAGTGATGCAGTAGATTGGTATTTAAAAGCACTTACTGCATCCGGAAAATCATTTCCGCTTCTCATTAAAACTGCAATCAGCATGCAAAACAGCGGCAAATCTGCTGATGCCCTTTCACTGCTTGCCAGAAACGTACCTCAATATTCCAGTGAACCGCTTCTTAAAAAGCACATTGGACTGCTTGAGTATGATAACAATAATTTTTCAGCTGCGATCAATCCATTAACCGAATATCTCAAAACCGACCCGAATGATTTTGATGTACTTTTTACACTTGGATTGGCATATCAAAAAGTGGGCAAATTTGATGATGCGCTTGTTTCACTGCAGAAAGCACTTCCAAGGACAACCCGTAAACTTGAATGCAATATGGAAATTGCCCGTGTCTACCTGAGTAAAAATGATGCAAAATCCGCACAGACAGTTTTAAAGGAAATTATTGTCCAAAAACAGATTAAAGGTGCTTATGCACTTATGGGTGATGCATCACTGCTAAACAAAAATATCAAGGAAGCGTTATTTAATTATTCAAAAGAGCGTGAATTGCATGGTAATGATAAGGTTGTTCAGGAAAAAATAGCACGGCTTCATTTCCAGAATAATGCATTTGCGCAGAGTTCTATTGAATATAAGCGGCTGCTGCAAATCATGCCTGACCACAATAGCGCACGATATTTTATTGCAATTATCATGCTCAAAGATGGCAACTTTGATGGTGCAGAAAGTGTTTTGCGTGAGGCACCTGCCTACGGTGACCCATCACTTGACATCCTGTATATGCTCGGTGATGAGTATTTCAACAAGAGTAATTTTACATATGCATCAGATTATTTTAATAAAATTGTTTCGCAGAAACCTGATCATGAAGATGCATTACGTAAATGTGCACTTTCGTATATCAACGCAAAAAAAGAAACCCAGGGTGCTGAATACTACTTAAAATTATTTGATCTGAATAACTCCAGGTATTCGAATCTTCTTGCTGAAGCAGGGCATTTATTTTATAAAAATGAATCAAATGCAAAAGCGATCGCTGCATATATGCTCTATTTGAATCGTGGTTTTACCGATCCGGTCGTAAGCAGACGCTATGCAGAACTCGAATATGGCAACAAAAACTATGCTGCTGTATGCACATTGCTTAAAAATGTCAATGGAACATCACCGGATGACCGCAGCATTCTTTTGCCGCTCGCAGATTCACGATGCCAGACTGGTGATTTCAAGGGCGCTCTGCCGCTGCTCAATACAATAATTACCAATGACAAAAATAACAAAAAGGCAATCGGACTCATTGCTCTGGCGAATGAAAAAACAGGTGATATCAAAAAAGCCATTACCTACTACGAATTATATACGCAGTATCCACGAGAGAGGGATTTTGACTCTGTAACCTTTCATTTAGGTGAGTTATATGAATCACAACAAATGGTCTCCAATGCAATACAACGTTATGAGGATTCAAGAAAACTGTTTCCCGAAGCATTACATTTTCATGAACGGCTGAGTGTTATCTATATGAAACAATCGCTCTGGAAACAGGCACAGGAAGTACTTGAAGCAGCCCATGAGTCACCGGAAGTACAACCGGAGATGACCAAAAAGCTTGCAACAGTTTATTACCAGCGGGATGCGATTGACAAATCAATTACCACCTGGAGAACATATCTTGACAAAGTAAGTAGTGATGCCGGCGGATGGCATGAGCTTGGCCAGATATATTACAAAAAAGGAAATTTTCAGGATGCAATTACCGTGCTTAACAGGGCGCGTCAGATTGACCCTGAGAGTTATGATATTAATGCCCTGCTTGGAAAGACCTATATTGACGCACGCGAATTCAAAAAGGCAATTATTCCGCTTGGACATGCACGTAAACAAAGTCCCAATGACCTGGCAATGATTGAATTGACTGCAAAATGCTATAGAAATCTTAACGAAACATCAAGCCTTGCATCACTGCTCAAAGAGTGGATTACACTCGATCCGAAACGGTATGATATCAAGATGGAACTGGGCTCACTCTGCCTCAATCAGCAGGATATTGACAAAGCTCTTATCTACCTTCAGGACGCAGTTACGTTTCTTCCGCTTGAAGCACGGCCGCATATCCTTCTTGCTCAGGCGTATGAACTTTTAGGTAAAGATTCACTACGACTCATACATCTTGACAAAGCGTCAAAATTGACACAGGATAGCTGGGAACTCAACTATCAGTATGCGCGGTATTTTATATCAAAGAACAAAAACAATGATGCAGAGATTCAATTCAAAAAAGTCCTGACCTTCAAACCCGAGCATGCACCATCACATTTTGAGCTTGGTCTTATTAATATTGACAAAAAGAATTATCCTGAAGCACTATCAAGGCTTCAGACTGCAATCAGAAGTGATGGTACAAATCCGCTTTATCATGCGGCTGCCGGGTATGCATATGCACTCAATGAACAGTATACAAACGCACAGTCATCAATAGACATGGCGCTTCAAATGCCATCACAAAATCCAAACGTCTATCTTTACGCAAGCCGTATCTGTAGATTATCAAATGACAAAACCAAAGCACTTGACTATATCAATAAGGCACTGAAAATTAACCCCGATTACGCAAAAGCGTATGAGTTTCTTGGCGATCTGAATCTTGAGGCGTTCAACTTTAAGGAAGCATCCAAGAACTACTTCCTGTCATGGGAAAAGGGCGGGTATAATGCGGTTCGGGCGCTCAAACTCGGTAATGCGCTAACAAATAATCTTCAATTTAATGAGGCAAAAGGGTTTTATGAATCAATTTTGAATCATAATGATCCATCACCGGAAGCAGTATACAGGACAATATTTGCTTATTGCAAACTTGCTGATCTCAAAAACGCCCGGAAATTTCAGAAATATTTCGGTAAAGATGACGCACCCTGGATTCAACTTGCTCAGGGAATTCTGTACGAAACAGAAAATAATTCTGAAGCGGCACTCACCGCCTACTCGATTGCATCAAAGATCAGTCCTGACAATTCTCTTGTTGCTGCAGGCTTTGGACGGATTTACGGGCAGTTTGGTCAGTCGGATCTTTCGATAGTAAATTTCAAAAAAGCACTCGTTGATTCTGTCAATATGCAAAACTACATTGATCTGGCAACAGTGTTTCAGGAAAAAGGTATGTATGACAGTGCACTCGTTTATTTTCATATAGTAAACACACGTTTCCCGGAACATCCATGGGTGCAGATCTATATCGCATCCTTGCAATCGCAACAAAATGATCATATTTCCGCTATCGCGATGCTCCAGCACGGAATCAAGTACCATCCCAATGATCCGATGATTCATTTCCTTCTTGGTCAGGAGCTGGAGCAAAGCGGTAAATTTGAAGAAGCGATAAATGAGTATCAGGTTTCGCTGAAAATCGGTAATGGACAACCGATAGAGGCATTACGAAATATTGGAACGATCTATTTCCAGAAGCTGGTTAACGATAAAAAGGCAAAGGAATATTATAAGAAGTATGTCAAGGCGGGCGGGAACAAGGATGAGATTGCTGATGCGATGAAGAAATTGGAGAAGATTTGAGGAGGCCGAGGCGTAGGCAGTAACCGAAACGTACCGACAGCAAACCGTTATACATACCGTAGGGGCGAATCATTATTCGCCCGCCTCCCCCAAATAACAATATCGAATATTAACACGAATCATTATTCGCCCGAAATTCCCGCCCCCCCCAAAAAAAATGTAACAAATTGAATGCAACCACGATTCATTTTCCGCCCGAAATTCCCCCAAAAAAAACCGATATCGAATAGAAACGTAAATCATATTAACCAATCATTCCCAATATAACCAGAAATTCAAACCAACAAAACACCCAACCCGCAACGTTCAGGTTAAACAATATGTGCGATATAACAAGATGCATTGGCAATAAGGTTCACAGTATTGTGAAGCGATGTGAAAAAATGATGCAGAAGTGAATATTTTGCATCTCAATAAAAAAAGCCCTGATAAATCAGGGCTTTTCTTTAATTTAACTAGCTACAATAAAAAGTTACTTTGCAAACTTAATAGTTGCAGTTGTTGCAGCATCTGCAGAAACAGTAATAATATTGACAAGTGCATATTTGCCTTCATTTGTCAGTACGACAACAAGATCACCAGCAGCAATATTAAGACGACCAGCAGTTGTCGTTGCTAATGCTTCACTGTAAAGAGCTTTAAGTGCAACATCAGTTGTAATATCTGCAAATGTTACACCTGTAACTTTGTGAAATTTTGTATTTAACGGGTTTACCCAAGTTGCAAAAGCAGTAATACCACTTGAAGCTTTTGCATAAGCTGGACTGATCAAAACTGGACCTACCGGCGCTACTGATGCATATGTATAGACAATGTCTGCACCAGAATTGTCAGCCTTGGCTTCAGCAGAAAACATTACTTTACCAACATCAAGGTCGAGTGAGCTACCATGATCTGGATCAGCATGTGCACCAAGGGTTATAACACCAGACGGAACAACTGGAGTTCCCGCAGCACCAGCAATAACAAGGTTAAACTTAGAGGTTGCATTTGCACCATTTAACAAAGTTGCATAAATTTCCAGATAGTATGTACCAGCAGGAGCTGTCGCTGATGCTGTAAATGTATAGGTAATTTTCTTTTCCTTAGGTTTATTTGTATTTAGAACGACTGCAGACCCGATTACAGTTGCATCAACTGCAGTACCTGCTGAATTCTTAATTGTTCCAGTATATATAATCGAATCCTCTGCAGAAATTTCAATGACGACATTTACAGGGCTACCTGCTACTAAGGTAGTAGGAGCTGTAGGCCCGGTAATAGTTGGTGCCGATGCACTTTCCGGATCAGTAGTACCGCAACCAATAACAAACAGTGAAAAAGCTGTTACTGAAGCTGTCAAAATTTTTTTAAACATAGAACCCTCCCGTTAGGAATTAAAATTAATGTAATAAGAAAATCAACAAATTTACTTCAAAGAAAACATTAGTATACATTATTGTAACGAACAAAACAACCCCGTAGAATCAATTTAACGATGTATAAAAAATAAATCTTTTTTCGTTTTTTGCAAGCGTTATCCCTGTTATTTTTTTATCCTTTATAATTGTTCCGTTTTTGTCCAACGCTGCAATTTCCAATGATTGCTGAACTCCGGCTTTAACAGGTATTCTGACAATTTGTACCGTTTTTGGTAAAAAGAAACAATTTCTTGTATCTGCTTTTTCCAATTGATCAGTAAGCACATCTGTTCCGATATTGACAAGTAGATTTGCAAGAGGAGAATCAGTCTCGAGCTTCTTCTTTGTTTTCTCTGCAGCAATAGTCCGCAACACAGCCCTTATAACCGTCCTTGTAATTGTACTTTTTTTAGTATTTTCGAGGTAATACTGCATTTGACGGTCAAAATCGTTAATAATCATGGACTGATATGAAGACTCATGTGATGAACACTTGACACTGAATGTTTTTGTCGCGGATTCAATATGTTTTAATGACGGAACTGCGATTTTCAAATGAAATGTTGTGCCCGATTTAGTTTTTTCGCCATTTTCTGCTTTGACAAGTTCTCGTTCCGGTAACGGTGGTGCCGGCCAGGTAACAGTTGCAGTATCTCCATTTGGATTGCGATAATGTAAAATAAGCAATCCGTCCC
>CAYMGX010000179.1:0-5516 GCA_964390065.1 uncultured Fibrobacter sp.
TCATATTAAAGCCTTACAGAACCTGCTTTCATTGACTTCTCCCATGCTCTTATATGATATTTGTTGTTATATATACAATGATTACGAACTCTTACTTTTTGAAAGTGATCCCTATGATACATCGCCTGTTTTTTTCAATGCTCCTTCTTTGTACTGCAGTTGTACCTGCGGTACCACTGTCTGCCCCTGGTGATTCGACGACAAAGGCCGGACCAATAATCATTGTCATCCCTGTTGAGGGGACTGTTGATCCCGGTATGGCAGCGTATCTGAACCGTGCACTCAAGGAAGCCAGTCAGTATCCGGATAAGGTGATCATCCTTGAAATGGATACATTTGGCGGTCAGGTTGATGCGGCGCTTCAGATGGTAGACACTATGCTAAATGTAAAAAACGCTTCCACCATAGCATATGTCAAAACAAAAGCGATCTCTGCCGGTGCACTCATAGCCCTCTCGTGCCAGAAACTATATATGCAGCACCACACAACTCTCGGAGACTGTGCCCCATTAACATACAGCAATGAGGGTCCCAAAATGCTTGGAGAAAAGTTTCAGTCTCCATTGAGGGCAAAGTTCCGTACACTTGCAAAGCGAAATAATTATCCCGAGCGGCTTACTGAAGCGATGGTCACAGAAGGTTTAACGGTTCTTGAAGTCGTGTTCAAAGACACTACGTTCTATATGGACTCTACCGAGCTTGCTGAACTGACACCGGAAATCAAAAAAAAGGTCCTGTCGGTAAAGACCATTGACAAAAACAATGAGTTGCTGACAATCGATGATGTCGAGGCACAGCGTCTTGGATTTTCGCAAAAAAGTGTCGGTTCTATTGAAGAGATGCTCAAAGATCTTGGCTATGAAAACTCAACAATCATCCGTGTTAAAGAAAGCTGGTCCGAGACATTTGTCCGGTGGATGACAACCGTTGCACCGATTCTTATGATGATCGGTCTTGCAGCACTGTACATGGAGATGAAATCACCCGGGTTTGGCATTTTCGGGGTAATTGGTATCGTTTGTCTCGCAGTTGTCTTTTTCAGCCAGTTTGCAGTCGGTCTTGCAGATTACACCGAACTCCTGATCATTATTGTCGGTCTGGGACTGTTACTGGTGGAAGTATTTGTGCTTCCGGGATTTGGTGTCATTGGAATTGCAGGTTTGTTATTTGTTGCGATCGGGCTTGTATTGTCGTTACAGGGTTTTGTGCTGCCAAATCCGGAATTCCCCTGGCAGGGGCGGTTGCTTTCAACAAATATCTTTAAGGTATTTCTGAGTATCATCGGAAGCTTTGTAATTGTTGCGATTATTTTCAGATATGTGTTTCCCGCGCTTGGTTTTGTCCATAAAGGTCCCTATCTCATGACCGATCTTCATGATGCAAAAGCGGATAGCGGAAACGAACTTAAACTGCAGATTGGAACATCAGGCGTAGCAGACACGATTCTCAGGCCTGCAGGAAAAGCGACTTTTAATGGTGATCTCTACGATGTGGTAACCGAAGGTGATTTTATCAACCGGGGTGATGCAATCACGGTAACTGACATTCAGGGCAACCGCATCGTTGTCTCAAAAATCAAGGAGCAGGTATGATAACAAAACTTATTTGGCCTATAGTACTTCAACTGGTGGGAGTAATTGTCATCATTGCAGAGTTTGTGGTTCCATCAGCGGGGATTCTTACCGTTGTTTCACTGCTGGTATTCGGATTCTCACTCTTTTTAGTTTTCAGCACTTTGTCGATTAATGTCGGCTTACTGTTTTTAATGTTTGACCTTATCCTGATCCCGATTGTGGTGTTTTTCGGCATGCGCCTTATGGCTGCATCACCGGCTACCCTTAAGACCACATTGTCAAGTAAAGACGGTACAGTAAGTCAGCCTCCGGAGTGGCAGGCACTACTCAACCTTCAGGGTGATACACTTACAGATCTGCATCCGACAGGAACAGTGCTTATTAACGGTAAACGTTACGATGTTGTGAGCCGCGGAGAGTATATTACCAAAGGATGCCGGGTTGTGGTTGCAAATGTTGACAGCAACAGAATCGTTGTAAAAAAAGTTTCCGACACTGACAATGTATAACATCACTATCAAACCGTAGTGTAACGTTGAACAATAGCATAAACAGATAAATTGCGGCTTGATTATCATACATGCCGCAATTAAGTGTAAAGTAAACCTTAGTTGAAAGGGTCAATCAATGAGTAATTTTTTTGTTATTCTGGCGGTAATCGCTGGAGTTATTGCAGTTATTCTGCTGTTTGTTGTTTTCTCCTACTTAAACCTGTGGCTTCAGGCACTTGTTTCAAACGCACGGGTAGGCTTGTTTAATATCATTTTTATGAGGCTCAGAAAAGTACCACCAAAACTTATCGTAGAATCAAAAATCATGGCAGTAAAGGCTGGAATTGATGTTAGTTCTGATGAGCTTGAATCCCATTATCTTGCAGGTGGTAATGTATCGAGAGTCGTTCAGGCGCTTATTGCTGCTGATAAAGCAAATATACCGCTTCAGTTTAAGCGTGCTGCAGCGATCGATCTTGCAGGAAGAAACGTTCTTGAGGCTGTGCAGATGAGTGTTAATCCCAAAGTTATTGAAACGCCGCGTGTTGCAGCGGTTGCAAAAGATGGTATTCAGCTAACGGCGCTGACCCGGGTTACTGTTCGTGCAAATATCGACCGTCTCGTTGGTGGAGCCGGTGAGGAAACAATTCTTGCCCGTGTTGGTGAAGGTATTGTTACAACAATCGGTTCTGCAATAACCCACAAACTCGTTCTTGAAAACCCGGATTCTATTTCAAAACGTGTGCTTGAAAAAGGCCTTGACGCCGGCACTGCATATGAGATTTTGTCAATTGATATTGCCGATGTTGATGTCGGAAAAAATATCGGTGCTGCACTTGAAACAGACCGTGCAGAGGCCGATAAGAAAATCGCACAGGCAAAAGCTGAAGAGCGCCGCGCAATGGCATTTGCCGTTGAACAGGAAATGAAGGCAAGAACTCAGGAGATGCGTGCAAAGGTTGTTGAAGCTGAAGCACAGATCCCGCTTGCAATGGCGGAAGCTTTTCAAAAAGGTAATCTCGGGGTTATGGACTATTACAAAATGAAGAATGTCATGGCTGACACACAGATGCGTGAATCGCTCGGAACACAAAAGGGTTCTGAAAAAGCATAACGATAGTGTAATAATCACCCGTACATCAATAATGATACAGTACGGGTGATAGTACCGAAAAATTCAAGCCTCATTTTTGAAAGGCTTTACAATGGACAATTTGATTCAGCAGATAATGCCGATTCTTATTTTCGGAGCGTGGATTATCATTTCAATCTACACAGCGAATCAGAAACGTAAGAAAAAGCAGCAGATGCAGCAGCGCCAGTACGAAATGGCACGGCAGCAACAGCCAAACAACGAGCCGGTATATACCGGGAATACATCACCGCAGAGTCAGTCTGATGACAATCCGGAAACTGACCTTAGACGGACGCTTGAGAATATTTTCGGTGAGCCGTTAGAGCAGACACCTCCACCGCATACACAGCATGATGCCGAGCCGGTGTACCAGGATGATAGTAAGCAGGATGACATTAAGGTAGAACCGGATCACTCAGCCGAGTCCCAAACACTACAGGAGCAGGCTACGCTTCAGGAACAGTATGCCTCACTGATGCAGCGGGACAATTCAATTGTCACCACCGAATCGACACAGGCACAGCCGATACCTACTGAACCTGAATTCGCCGAATCAGTTTCTTTTACCAGTTCGGAATTAAGAAAAGGGATTCTATGGGCAGAAATTCTGGGCAAACCGGTTTCCATGCGCACATAATTTTTTAAATACAATCCCCCCTTTATCCCCCTTAATAAGGGGGGCGCTTCCAGCGGGGGATCGATTTGTACCTACTGGCATTGGTTCACCACATTTTTCTTTGTTTGCGCGTTATACCAGAGCCACAAGGGCCCTGGCTATGGGTTATGGGATTCTGGATGCTGGATTCTATATTCTGGATTCTTCTCCTTGCTACTTGCTACTTGCTTCTTGCTACAATCTTCTAAATTCGCACCCTCCACCCCAAAAAAGCTACTATCCCATTAGCCCTTCCTGGAGAACACGTTCTTTAAAACGTATTCTTTTTGCGCATGTAGGTACAATTACTAATTTATTTTAGAACACTTACCGTTATAGTATAGGATACAGCACAATCTGAAATGTACGGGACAGAGTCCTGCAATTCAGATTGTACATGAGTAAAACCTGAGAGGAGCTGCTGAAAAGCTGGTATGGTCAAAGTTGGATTTGTTGGATGGCGTGGTATGGTGGGATCGGTTCTCATGGAGCGGATGCTTGCCGAGAAGGATTTCAAAGGATTCGAACCTGTCTTTTTTTCGACATCACAGGTCGGAGGAAAGGGACCATCAATCGGTGTTGATGTTCCTGCGCTTAAGGATGCGTCAGATATCAATGAGCTTAAAAAACTTGATATCATCGTTTCATGTCAGGGTGGTGATTATACCACAGAGATCTACGACAAACTCCGTGCTGACGGCTACAAGGGGTACTGGATTGATGCAGCATCGACACTAAGAATGCGCGAGACAAGCATTATCGTCCTTGATCCGGTTAATCGAAATGTTATCGATCGCGGCCTTGATTCCGGTGTGAAAGATTTTATCGGTGGAAACTGTACGGTCAGTCTTATGCTGATGGCACTTGCGGGACTGTTCAGAAGGAACCTTGTTGAATGGATCTCATCAATGACCTATCAGGCGGCCTCCGGTGCCGGTGCAAAAAACATGATCGAACTGATCAGCCAGATGAACCATCTGTCAACAGCGTCGTCATCACTGCGTTCAGATCCGGCATTTACCGCACTTGATCTTGACAGATTAGTAACAGGTGAACTTCGCAGCGGTAAAATGCCGACAGAAAATTTTGGGGCACCGCTTGCGGCAAGTCTTATTCCCTGGATTGACAAGGCATGGGAAAACGGTCAGACAAAAGAGGAATGGAAAGGTATTGCAGAAACCAATAAGATTCTCGGTACAAAACAGCCCATTCCTGTTGACGGGCTCTGTGTAAGAGTCGGTGCAATGCGCTGTCACAGTCAGGGACTGACTATCAAATTGACAAAAGACGTACCGATGGACGAGATCACCGCAATGATTTCATCTGATCATGAATGGGTTACCGTTGTTCCAAATACCAAAGAGGCAACACTTAAAGAGTTGACACCTGCAGCAGTATCAGGAACACTCTCGGTACCGGTCGGACGTTTACATAAAATGAATATCGGCCCGCAGTACCTTACGGGCTTTACTGTAGGAGATCAGCTCTTATGGGGAGCAGCGGAACCGGTGCGGAGGATTTTGAAGATCGTACTTGAACGGACTTGAAGCAAGTAGCAAGTAGTGAGAAGTGAGAAGTTAATCTTGTTCCTGATTTCAGACTTTACACTTTACACTTTACACTTTACACTTTACACTTTACACTTTACACTTTACACTTTA
>CAYMGX010000179.1:5616-6947 GCA_964390065.1 uncultured Fibrobacter sp.
CACTATAATTAAGTTAATAACCTTCAGAGGAGGAATACTATGATAAGAATGCTAAAATATGCTTGTGCGGTTATCGCGGCAGGCGTGATAATTGGATGCAGCAGTGACAAGAATATTACCATCGGTCATCCGGAGACTGTCGAGCCGGATAAGACTTTTGATGTTGTTTTAGCGAACTTTTTTGTTAACGGTTCAATTTCCAATCAGGTTATGGAAGCTGCCAACCGGGATAGTTTACGAGTAGTTACAGGACTTCCTGAAAACTGGCAAGTGGTTGAGGCTGCTTGCTTTGCTGCAAAAGATTTTAATATCGCGACGCAGCTCAGGAATATGGCATCAATTGATACTAATGCTTTATATGATACCTTAAAAACATACCTGACAAAATTGCAACCAATGGTTGCAGATCCAATTTCAGAAGCAGATATTACAAAAACAGATTCGATAACAGCACACGATGCAGCTAACAAAAATAACATTCGTGTCAAAACATCTGATGTAAAAAAATGGGTTGGTTTTAAAGGTGCTGTTGATATATCCCTTGCTGTTGGTGACCCTCATGATACTACCATAACGAAAAGTGAGGCACTCAAGGTTGCAGCACTTCTTGGTGTTGATACAGTAGCATTCAAAGCATCACAACCACTTCTTTCAATGATTTCTAATGTCGGTTTTACCATTATACCAATCGTAACAGTATTAAAAATAAAAGCACCATCAACAGCAGTTACATCAGATACACTCTTCTATTATTCACGATCGGTTGCACTTTCCTCCCCTACTGGAAATCTGGTTAAACAGGACCTGGGGGATATGACCTATGTGCCGGTAAGCGTTGCAGCAACACCGGTGAAAAGACAGGTAGCAGCAGTGAAACCAGCAAACTACACAGTGCAGAGCAGTAATGGCACTATCAGCATTGTCTTTGCCAATAAAAGCAGCAGCCAATACGCAGAGCTCTTTCGTGCAAACGGCTCGCTTGTCAAAAAAGTAATTGCATCACATGGTACTGCCCAGTTTAACAAAACCATACTTGAATCATCAGGTTCCGGTTTTGTCAAAATCACCAATGGATCATCAGTTTCTGTTCAGAAACTCAGTGTTGTAAAATAATTGAAAAAGAGGCGGTTTATTATTTTTTGTAAACCGCAATTTTTTATTTAATTCTAACTATCCAATAATTCCAGGATCTAACCTGTTATTACCAATTCCGGACCATTCTTACGGAATTAGCCGCATAAAAAAGCAGATAATTTTTCTTGCATCCTATTAAACACCCAAATTAAATTACTGAATAGTTTCACAAATCCGTTCACGTTGTGCTGAAATCA
>CAYMGX010000180.1:0-6821 GCA_964390065.1 uncultured Fibrobacter sp.
TTTTTTCCGATAATAAGAACATTTCGAAGATTTCGACCTTTAATACGGAGTACAACAAGCAACGAACGCAGGATCATTCTATTAAGTATGAAAAAAACAATTAACATAATCAGGTAATAATTTACGAATGTAAGATTCATAATACGGATTTCATAGACAATGTTTCCCGCAAAAAGAACTACCGTAAAAAGACTGCAAACTTTTAAAATCGTTAGTACCTCACGGGAAAAGCTCGTCAGTCTATGAGAATCATACATTCCATTTGCACGCAGGATCATATGGCATAGTGCACTGTAGATAGCAAGAAACAGTATATTTGGAAGAGAAATACGCATATTGACAAGTGAAAATATTGACTTGAAATCAAATTCACCCGCTGCTAAAACCATTGCAAGAATAAATACAGCGCCTATCATCAGAATATCAAAAAGCTGTAAGAGTTCCATTAAAATCTGGCGTTTGATGATGTGGGTGTTCATAATCCTTACTCTTTTTTTTAAATTAAATAACTATGACAAAAAACTATATGCGTGAATTCATACGGTTGACAATTGTTCCGAGTACCGGTAATCCTTTGTTCCCTATAAGCGCATTCATTGCAGTAATAGAATTTGTATCTGACGTTATCATATCGGTAACAAGAACAATTCCGGTCATGTAACGGCACAGATCGATTGTTTCTGATGCTGTCAAAACAGGCGCACTGCAGAACACGCAAACATCATACTTATTCGAAAGCGCTGTAATGAATTCATTGACTTTTCCCATAAGAAAAACTCTGACAGGCGCAACTGACGTTTTTCCTGCATCAATGATATCAAATCCAAATTCTTTATTGTGACTGCAGATATCCTCAAACCCGGCACTGCCGGTAAGATAATCTGTAACACCTTTGACTGTTTGTAATTGAAGTAACTCTGAGAAAGCATTTCTCCTGAGATCCATATTGACAAGTACTACCCGCCGTCCTGTCTCCGCTATCGCACACGCAAGGTTCAGGCTAACGGTTCGTTTACCTTCAGATGCAAAAGCACTTGACACCAGAAGATTTACATGTTTCGAATAATAAAGCCCTTTAAAATTAAGATTTGTGTGAATATACCGTATTAATTCAGTCTGAGGTTTGGCAGGTGCATCCCTGAAAAAGAACAGTTCCTTTTTAGATACTACAGGAATTGTTCCGAGAATGTCATAGGGAAGAATATCTTTTATCATTGACAATGTATAAGGATGCCCCTTTACCATGGCAAGAAGATAAGCAACACCACAGCCCATAAACAATCCGGCAATTAATGAAACGAGCATCAGTTTCTTTTTCTTCGGAGAAACGGGAAACTGCGATGCCATTGCAGGTTCAAGAAGCTTTATGCTTGCGGTTCTTGCGGCTTCCTTGATCTCAAGCTCCTGGAGCTTCGAGAGCAGATCTGTGTAAGTCTTCTCGGCGATTTTTTCATCACGAAGAAATCGTGTAAGGTTGACCTCTTCCTGAGGTCTGCTTGACAATTGATTGTTGATAAATCGAAGCTGCCTGGTAAGTGAAGCAATCTGTGCCTCAAGACTCGACAGTTTGTTTTTTCCCTGCTCGTACATATTAAGTTTTGATACATAAAACGGATCAGCCTGAGCCCGCGGATCATTCAGAGACACTTCAAGCTGACTCTGCTGCGCAAGTACCCCCTGACGCTCCCCTTCTGTTTTCATGATTGCGGATTCGATCTCAGCCGCTGTATTTATCTGGGATTGTGTCTGAAACGTAATTGAAACAGTTTTTTCACGCTTCTTGAAATTGACAGATGCCTGCTCAATCTCTTCAAGTCGTACCTTTTGACTTTCAAGCTGTTTTTCAATAAAGATGCGCATATTACGCACCTCTTCCCGGTTAAGATTCAGATTCTGCTCAATGACCACATTTACAAATGTATTCAGAATACGTACCGCAGAATCCGGATTTATTGATTTATATGAAACAGTGACAACATTCGATAGCCGCACAGCCTGAATTGTAAATCCTGCCATGAAACTCACCGGATCAAGCGGCTGCCCGTCTTTATCAACCAGTTTGCAGCGATCTATGACATCCTTGTAAATAGGCACTGTCTTCATCACCTCGATCTGTGTTGTAATAGGGTCTGATTTTCCCAGTGTTCCAAGAACCATATCCTTCTGATCAAGCATTGCATCACTTTTGTTTTTATCAAAAATTAATAATTTGCAGCTGGCTTCATAAACCGGAGTTACACTCTTCAGATAAACAAATGCAACTACCCCTGTAAATACAGTAATCACACTGATTAATAACCAGTAGCGTTTTAAAAGATTGATGTAATCATGCATAGTCATTTTTTGTAATCTTTCTAATTATTATCATCAATAAGGTCAAGTGTTTTTCCGAGTGCTATACCGACACTGATTGTCGTTGCAAGATAATAAATACTTCTTATAAAAATTTCATAATTCCTCAATTTCTCATTCTGTGGACGATTCGGTACAAGAATAAGATCGCCGGCTTCTATGTCAGGTGTTGTCTTTACAACCCAATAATCACTGTAGGCAGTCACAATGCTGCTGTTTCTGCGGTCAGCCTTTTTAGTCGCACCTCCGGCAAGCTTGATGTAGTATTTCATCGACTCACCTTTAGCATACTGATATGCCCCGGGTTTTCTGACATACCCGCTTATAAATACCGTTTTTGATACCTCCGGAACAATAATAACATCGTCATTCGCAAGTGCCACCGATGCAGTCCTGAGAGGAATAATCCTGTAGTCTCCTGATGCAATCATTCGTTGACTCAGCGGATCTTTCCGCAGGGGCATATCCCCGAATTCCTTACCGATACGATTTGACAAATTACCAAGAGGATCTTTTCTTATTATATATACACGGCTGGAATCACCATTTTCAGTAACACCCCCGGAAACAGATATAACCTCACGCGCAGAAAAAACAGAACCGGTCGCCAAAGGATATGTACCGGGGTTTTTTACCTCCCCTTTTATTGAGACCTGAATAAGTTGTTTTGGCGGTTTACTCGAACCGATAACAACATAATCAAGATCTTTTACCTTTTCACCTGACAACTGAGACAACGTGTACCGTGTTACCTGTATTCCTGAACGGTATATCAAAATATTTGTTGTATCTGCATACTCTGTAAGTTTGAATAGTTTGAATATCACTCCATACGTATCGTCTTCACGCACCGGGACTGATTCAGGGAAAGGGCTTGAAACCGCGCCTGATATAGTGAGCCATTTTGTCGGTGGACTTACAGAAATTATTGCTCCGGAAAATAAATATGGATTTTCAGTACCAACTCCATTAGAAATAAAACCGGACAAATCGTAGTGTGTGGTTTTACCCCTGAGAGTAACACTGACATTCCTGTAATGTATATCGCTGAATAGTGACATCGAATCCTTGATCGCGAGTTTTAATGCATCCAGAATGCGAAGTGCTCCATTCAGGCGAAAACTTCCCGATTTAACTGCATCCCCGGTAACAATCACCTCTACCTGCTTTGGCATAGAAAGTGTTATGTCAATCTCATCTTTCGGATTCTGCTGTAATAGAAAACCGGTGATCTCTTTTCTGGCAGTTTCAAACGGCTTATTGCCGACATCAAATTTTCCAAGACCGGGAATAAAGAGACCGCCAGCCTCATTAACTGTTCCGGAGTATACATTCCAGGGAGTCTTTGATGACCGTATCTCTATGACATCACCAGATCCAAGTATGTAAATTGCAGGATCGACAGAGGGAACACTCTTTACATCTGCGGAAGATCTTGGCTGCAGGATCTGATAGCTCAGCTGATTTACACCTGAAGAAGCCGATCGGAAATCCTGCGCATAAAGCTGTGATACAGCACAAAGAACTGAAGCTGTTAACAACCTGCGTAAGAAGCCTGAGTTCAGTTCATGTTTCCTGAATATGATCATAATCCTAACACCGCTCTCTTCAAAAAGTACAATGCCTCAATTACTTCACAAAAAATAATAACTTATTAAGAATATTTATTTGACAACAAGCAAAGTAAAACAGGAGAATACACAAAGACCTACCAGCTCCTATATTCACTACAAGGATAATATAGTTGTTGTAAAGAATTATTCCAAGAAAAAATCTTAACAATTCACAAACAATTCAATCAGAATTATTATCACTTACCAAATTAATAATCGCAGTACAAAATTGCAGATATTGAAGTTTTTATTCGCGTATTTCATAAATTTAAAACCTCTGTCAAGAGTATTAATATCAGGGTATCCAGGTTATGAATTCTTTACATATATCTAAACGGTATCTGATTTGAAGAAATAAGTTATCTTCCTTTTTTTTATGTCGCCTTTGTTAAGCGCTTCAGGAATTACCCGAAAAGCCTGTCAATATTGATACTTTTATGTATGACATGTCAGTTATCATTCTTTTTTAACGATTAAACACAAAATCAGGTACAGAATTCATTTTTATAGAACCTCTCCCTGATAGCTTTAAAAGGAGCATCCCGGAGTGGAAACAAACTACGTATAATTATTCATATTGAATCTTAACCTGAAACCTGCAATCGGATCGTGATGTTCTCGACAAATAATCAAGCAGCGAAGCCCGATATATTTTGCAGAAAAAAGAACAGTTTTTCGACAGAATTGTTGTATCGGAGCCATGCGTACACTTATTTTCCAATTAATCAGGCGGCAAGGCCTTTAAGCTGTGGTTTAGTCAAAAATACCCATGTTACTGTGCTGTACTTATTCGCCTGCACCTGAATAATGCATCTGATACTTTGTTACTATCCATACATCATTTAACACTATCTTAAAGAACGCTCCTATGAATATTTTTAAGCCAAAAAACACCAGGTTAGTTGAAGAATTAGCGGCACTGCAATCCGAGATTGCAGCATTAAAGAATGCAGAGTTCAGATTCCGTAAACTTGTGGAACAGTCCCGTGATGGCATTGTTATCCTTGATGATGGTTGTAAGGCAGTTTACGCCAATCAGAAATTTGCAGACATGATCGGGTACACGCTTGAAGAAACCAGTAAGCTGCATGTCTGGGACTGGGATAAAACACTTACGCAGGAAAGTGTTCTTAAGCTCGCTACAGCAGTCGATACCAAAGGCCACCATTTTAATACAGTTCACACCCGCAAAGACAAGTCGACTTATGATGTGGAACTGAGCAACAGCGGAACTATCATTGATGGCAAAAAACTCATTTTCTGTATATGCCGGGATATTTCAGACAGAAAACGCAATGAGGAGCGGGTGCATCAAAGCGAGGAATTACTAAGCACATTTATCGATAATTTTAAAGGTATCGCCTATCAGGTTTCCATAGACCAGCTTGACTCCTTTGACCCTCGCCTTTTCAGAGGTGCAATAGAAGCGATAACCGGCTATACGGCATCAGATTTTACCAGGCAGCAAAACTGGAACAGCATCATTCACCCCGATGATATCTCTGAAGTACGGCATATGCGCCAAATGTGTTTTGAATTCACTGAAACCGAGACAGAGATTGAATATCGCATTATTGCAAAAAATGGCCAGATTCTCTGGATGAAAGAAAGTGCGCGTATTGTAAAAATCGGTAACGAGAAACTTCTTCACGGCACCATTTTCAACATAACACTGCAAAAAAAAGCTGAAGAGGAAAAATGTAAACTTGAGGAGCAGGTCAGACACTCACAAAAACTGGAAGCCATAGGAACACTTGCCGGGGGTATTGCGCATGATTTTAACAACATTCTCAGTATCCTCATGGGATACACAGAACTTTCCCTCAGGGCAATACCATCAGAGCACGTCGCTCACAGCCATATTACACATATCGAAAAAGCAATTACCCGTGCCAGGGGTATCATTCAGCAACTCCTGACATTCAGCCGTAAAGTAGACATATTAAAAAAGCCGGTAGATGTCGGCCCAATCATTTCGGAGGCACTTGCATTTCTTCGATCGACACTTCCTGCAAATATTGATATCCGTTTGAATCTTGATATCAATAAAGAGATGATCCTGGCTGATCCATCACAGATACATCAGGTGATCATGAATCTTTGTGTCAACGCTGCCCAGGCGCTGCAAAACCGTGATGGTATAATCACCATTACCGTTAGCACCAGACACCTGTCGCCGGACAAAATCGAGAATTGCAGTAATTTACCGGAAGATGACTACGTTGCAATCGATATTAATGATAACGGTCCCGGTATCCCGCAGGAAATTGCAGGCAGAATTTTCGACCCGTACTTCACGACCCGCGGAAAACAAAAGGGATCCGGAATGGGGCTTGCCGTTGTTCATGGTATCATAAAAAATCATGATGGGTGCATTACAATGCGCAGTACCTCTGAACAGGGAACCACGTTTACCGTCTACCTTCCAATTGTACGTGCGAAAACCGATACAACCGTGAATACCATTGATACCAATACCAAAGGATCAGAATCTATTCTTTTTGTTGATGATGAGGTGGATATTACAGAAATCGGTAAACTGATGCTTGAAGACCGCGGTTTTCAGGTCAAAACGGAAGTTAATCCGATTGATGCACTTAACACATTCAGAAGCAATCCTGATATATACGATTGTATTATTACCGATATGACCATGCCCAATATGACAGGCGACACGTTATTCAGGGAGATACGTAAAATCCGGCCGAATATCCCGGTCATTCTCTGCACTGGTCACAGCGAGTTTATTAACGAAGAAAATGCAGAGGAAATGGGCATATCAGCGTTTATGCATAAACCACTTCACTGTAATGATCTTATCAATAAAATCAGAACCGTCATTGATAAAAGTAAAAC
>CAYMGX010000181.1:0-4505 GCA_964390065.1 uncultured Fibrobacter sp.
TAGCGAAACCATAACACTGAGGAACCGTATGCCTTAATTGGGCTCGTACGGATCTGTGGGGGCTTTGGGTGAGAAATCACCCATTTCTACCCGGAGTTGAATATTATTTCTATTAACGAGATCTGCAAATTGCGTATATGCAAGATCAAAACAAGATGTCTTTCCTTGCTTTTTCACAGGGTGTTGTAACGTGCCGAAACAAATGTATCAGATTTATCGCGTTTTTCTGACGGACTTAAAAAGCTGCTATCGTAGTTTAAAAATCAGCATTCAGAATGCAAACCGTTCAAAATGGAACGCACCACGCGGCAGACCAGCTTCCCGCATAATCTTTTGTAGCACCCGGCGCATAGGGTCGGGTCCACAGAAAAATACTTGCATTTTCAGGAATTCATTCTTATCAAAGAGGTTTTCCAGAATTTCACGAGTAACAAATTGTCCATCATCCGAGACAAGGGACACATAGCGAAACCATTTGTTGCGGGAAGCAATATCGCGCAATATGTCATCATGAACAAAATCATTTTTAGATCGGGCACTCCATACAAGTGTCACCGGTGTGTTGATCTTCTTATTGTCCACATCACGAATGATTGACAAAAAAGGAGTGATACCAATACCACCCGCCACAAAAAGATGTGGACAGTTAAGATCGCGGGGATTGAAAATACCATAGGGCCCATCAAGAAGTACCCGTGTACCCTGCTCGACTTCTTTCAGACTGTGTGTGTAGTTGCCCAGATCCTTTATCGTTAAAGATATTGAACTACTGCCCGGTGGGGAAGAAATTGTGAATGGATGCTCTTCCCAGCCGCAACGTGAAGAGATCAGACGAATGTATGCAAACTGTCCTGCCCGGGCATTTGCAAAGGAGCGGGGAATCGGTGCAATGGAAAGCTCAACAACAGTACCGTTGAGCGGACGATTCTCTCGAAGGTACAATGAGCGTCTCCAGAGGAGCAGTGGGCGTATAAGCTTATGATACACATAGAAGCTAAGCCCGGTTAAGCCAAAGACCCAAATCATGGCAATACGACTGTTTTTCTCGTTCGTTGAAGAGGCCATCAGAACATGCGTAACCATCAGGGCTGCGGCAATTGAGAGGCCATTATGCACAAACTTAAGTCCCGAATAATCAACTCCCCATTTTCGCTGCACATAATTCCGAAACGAATTAAGAATGCGTGACCGGTTCGAAAGCCCATGAATCATTAAAAGACATGTTACTATTGTAATCGTAAGGTACAATACGAGACTGGAAATTCCAAGCAGTACCTGTATACCTTCAAGGCCGAAATACTTAAACTTAAGAATCGCATGTGTCAGCGCAAAAAGCAGAGCCGAAAAAGCAAGATACCCATGGAAAATTATCACACGGTCGTGACCATACAATTTGTCTAAAATCCTTATACGGCATGCGAGAACAAGCACAATGCAAAACCACATAAATGCAGGCAGACCAAAAAACATACCCAACGAATACGAGTGAAAAAATGAATACCAGTTCCCTGAAAAATAATCGTTTAACAAAATAACAGGACTTAGCACCGCAAGTAATGACGGCAGGATTAGTTGTATGCGTCTTGTTGTGCTCATTGTCAGGATGGTGCCTGTGATGATTTTATAATGGATTTTAATCTGGTGATATATTCTGCGGCCAGTGATTTTACTTTATTGGCTGCCGAAGCTGATGTAATTGCATCAACCTTAACAGGGGGCTTGACTTCCCAATCGCGAATTTGTGTCGTATGGAGAATGATTCGAGATGCCGCATTTTCATTTGCATTGAGCCAATCCACAACCCAGGGGCGAATCTGTGAGTTAACTCCTGAATTAGTGATAAAGACAGCGTTGAAGTTTGTTGCAGTGTATTTGGCGAGAGAAATACTATCGGTATGATCCACAACCACAACAGTAATACCATCCTTTTCGAGATGTTTTTTCATTTCCTTGATCAGTGCACTTTTAAATTTTGTATCCTCAAATGACAAAAGGACACTGTTTTTGTTCGTTGTGGTATCTTCGGCACTCGCAAAGAATACGGCCATCATTAGCAGCATTAAAAAGTATGAAACTGGTTTCATTATCAATTATCCTATCTGAAGAAAGGTTTCTGTTAGCAGTATTTAAGTAAGATACTAACTGCACGTGTATAGTATAAAATATGAAAAGAATAAAAAGCAAAAAAATTATGCAGTATTGCATTCAGTTCCCGGCATGTTTCAAACTGATCCAAGTCGTACGCCGTGGACATTTATCGCAGAACGTGATCGATTGTTGCCTCCTGAATTATTGCCCGATTCACCAATATCCTCACAACCCGGTATTCTGCGAAACCTGAAATGCTTATTGATAGGCTGGCTTAAGAAAACATAATCCTAATTGGCGCAGTTGATCGCGGCGCAGAACCGTAATCTATTGAGCGCTAAGCATTTCAAACCTCTTGACCTTATCACCCATCGATAAAGCCTGCGAGGTTTTCAAAGCTTATCATCTCAATATCTTACAGTTATGCATCCACGCCAACTGCGCCAATCAGGATAATTATCAGCGGCTGTTAATCAGAAACACAAAACGCTTGCGAAAAGTGCTTTGACATTGTATTTTGTTAGACGGTTCTAACTTTGTTGAAAGGCTCTTATGAACAACAATCAGCTTTCTCCGGCTCTTGAAGATTATCTTGAAGCAATATTTCAAATCTCAAAGATGTACAAAGTGGCTCGTTCTATGGAAATCGCAGATATGATGAAAGTTAAACGGTCTTCAGTGACGATTGCATTGCGTTCACTGGCGGAAAAAGGACTCATAAATTATCAGGTGCGTTCATTTGTAACACTTACTGATGCCGGTTTGAAGATTGCCCGGTGTGTCAGTAAGCGTCACAATGTTCTTCATGACTTATTTACAAAAGTGCTTGGATTATCACATGCAACAGCAAGCAGCGCAGCATGCAATATGGAGCATGGCATGACCTCTGAAGTCTGCCGGAAAATGACTGCATTATTATCAGTTTTAAAAAAGGATACTGCATCTGAACACAAACTGATCTCTGATATTGAAGAGAACGCCCGGAAAATTAATTGTCAGGACACATGCGGGTTTTCAGATGATAACAATATATTTAACAGAGAAGATTCAGAGGTGCTTACACTCAATGACCTTGAAAGTGGCGAGTCCGGTGAAATCGTAAAAATAATCGGTGTTTCATCACTGAAGTTACGGCTTCAGGAGATGGGGTTTGTGCGGGGGCAAAAGGTTCTGGTAGTTAAAGCTGCGCCACTTGATGACCCCATAGAGATTGCGGTTCACAACAGTCACATTTCACTGCGAAGAGGTGAGGCAGGTATGGTGCTGGTTAAGAGGAAGTAAATTTTTTTTGTATGTAGTTAGACGAGTGTAACTTGATTGAGATGTAACTACTGGTTTTAATCCAAATAACACAGGTTGATAGAGTGAAAAAATTATCTGAGTGTGCAGTGGGTGACAGAGTGCAAGTGGTCCGGCTTGATGGTGAAGGGGTATTTAAACGCAGGCTTCTGGAAATGGGGTTTGTTTCCGGCGCTGGTGTTGCAATAATAAAGTATGCGCCGTTAAAAGATCCGGTGGAATTGATGGTAGGGCAGTCACGCATTTCATTGCGGGTTGATGAGGCGTGTGGTGTAATTGTCAGGGATGTTGAATTGTCGGTTGAGGAGCAATAGTATGGAACATGGGAGTAATGATACCGGTACAGGATCAGCAGATGGTGCTGCGAGAAAAATAATACGGGTTGCGCTTGCAGGAAATCCGAATTCAGGCAAGACATCATTGTTTAACTGCTTGACTGGTGCATCACAGAAAGTTGGTAACTGGAGTGGTGTTACGGTTGATATCGTCGAGGGAAGTTTACGAAGTGGAAATAATTATTTGTTAATTACCGATCTTCCGGGAACATATTCACTGAGTACCTGCTCTGCAGATGAGCAGGTCGCGAGGCAGTTTATAACAGAGAAAAATCCAGATGTCGTTGTTAATGTCATTGATGCCACCAATCTGGAGCGTCACCTGTATCTGACAGTGCAGTTACTGGAACTTGGAATACGTCCTGTTCTTGCTCTTAACATGTGGGATGAGGTAATGCAGAAGGGGATCTCCATTGATTGTAAACGATTGAGTGAATTGCTTGGTTTGCCTGTTGTAAAGACAAATTCCCGTAGTAATCTTGGAATGAAGGACTTAACGGATGCAATTATTGAGCAGGCATCAAAAAAAGGCGCGCCGTATCCATATCCATTTACTGTAAACTATCCACAGGAACTTGAATCGGTGATAAAGTCGCTTGCACTAATGATTTCACAGGCAACTCCCGATGTAAAGAACGCCCGCTATGATGCAGTTCAGTTGTTTGAATCGGATAAGGATGTTGCCAGAAAAATCAATGAAGCTCCTCAGGGAAAGGAAATTATTGAGCTGTGTGGTAAATATATAGCTGAAATTGAGAAAAAACTTGGAGATACCCCCGAGAG